>JAQQAK010000123.1 GCA_028527945.1 Spirochaetaceae bacterium | reverse complement strand
TGGATAATTCAATGTCTGACATAACTTTACCTGGATATTTTAAAGAGCTTGCTGGTATTACTATTGAAGAATTTGATTCTTTAAGCGGAGCTGCTGTTGATATTGAATTACCATTTGGAAAGGGCACTGCTTCAATCTGGGCTGATATTATAAATTCTGAAAATACTGAAGTTCTTGCTCGTTATGCTTCTGAATATTATTCGGGTAAACCGGCTATTACAGTTAATAATTTTGGACTGGGGCATTGCTATTATGTTGGATGCGACCTCGATGAGGTTTCAACTGTATGTTTACTTGAATTAATTGCTACAAGAGCCGGAGTCTCTCCAGCTCTAAAACAAATGCCAGCAGAGGTTGAGGCCGTAAGAAAGATTGCTGATGATGGTTCAGAGTTTTTGGTAATTTTAAATCATGGAAATAAGGACGTTGTTCTTGATCTAAATGATTATCATGACTGTATCGCAGAAAAAGATTTAGGGCAGTGTATTACTTTAAAACCATATGAATCAAAGATTCTTAGCCAATCTTTGAATTAGTTTTGTTTTTTATTAGGAAGGCATTAGGTCAGTTTCGGGTTAGTTTTCCGGAGCTGATGCGCTTTTTATTTATCAAAAGGTGATAATCTCTTCTACTTGAATAAATTTTCTGGTTCTGTGTTGTATAAGAGATTTTTTTAGGATAGCTTAAGGAAAATACTGGAGGTTAAAGTGACACTTTATTCTGCTGTAATAACGCTTATCCTGATTATGGATCCTTTTGGGAATATTCCTATTTTTCTTTCAGAGCTTGATGGAATTCCGTCAGTAAGACGTAGAATAATAATTATACGAGAAAGTATTTTTGCTTTTATAATTCTAACATTTTTTCTGTTTTTTGGTCGAATCATCCTTAATGGTCTACATGTGTCTCAGCCCGCGTTAAGTGTTTCAGGCGGAATAATATTGTTTTTGATAGCAATTAAAATGATTTTTCCGGGGAAGATTGGCTCCACTAATGGTTCCAAGGAAAAAGCTGAAGAAGGTATTGATAAAACAGCGGATGAAGAGCCCATGTTTGTTCCTTTGGCTGTTCCCATGTTGGCTGGCCCTTCTGCAATTGCTTTTGTGATTTTATCTTCCGGACAATATCCCGGACATAGATTGTCACTTCTTGCAGCTCTTGCTATTGCAAGTGGAGTATGTACCTGTATTCTTCTTTTATCAGAGGCTATTAGAAAACTTCTGGGAAATCAGGCTATAAGAGCAATAGAAAGGCTGATGGGGATGATTCTTACCACAATGTCGATACAAATGCTTCTTACTGGTCTTACTGACTTTTTTAATTTATGATAAGAGAACTATGAAAAAACGTATTTTTGTTATTATTTATATTCTTTCTGTCGCTTTTTTGTTTGCAGAAGAAACTGAACCCGCAATTCTGGCAAGAGGGCCAATAGCTTGTAATGGCATAGAGTATCTTGGTCTAAATACTATAGAAGCAACTTATGGAGTATATGAATATAAGAATGATACTATAAGAATATATTTTACCCAAAAAGAAATTGTCTTGTCTGATGTCTGGACATCATTTTCATGTTCAGTAAAAGGTTTAAAATATAGAATATCAGATGATGGATTAAAAGTGATTGAGTATACAGACAAGAATGGCTGGTCCGCTTTTGTTTCTTTCAAGCCCGAAGCTGAATATGTTTGTGATTTTTTAAAGAAATATATTAGCCGCCAGAATTATTTTATAAATCTGGCGCATGATAAAGATACTTTTTCTTTTCCGGCAATTCTTGAATTTTAAGAAATGAAATATTAAAAAAGGCTCTGTTTAATAAGGATTAAACAGAGAACTCTTCTCTACTTTTTTTGATCTTTTTTCGGCTCGCAAGAATTTCATAAGAGTAGTCATCAAATAGCTTTAAAAGAACTTCTCTGAGTTTATCGTATCCAAAGTTTTCTTTTGCTGTTTTGAAATTTTGTTCTACCATATTTTTCTTAAGATCTTTGTCGTGTAGAATTTCATAAACTCTGTCCAATGAGCTGTCTGGAATTATTAGTTTATTCTCATCATCATATTTATCTGGAACTTCTATTATATCAAAATCATGAACTCTTATATCGGTTTTATAAACTAAATAGGTTGAACATACTACAGGAAGTTTTGCCGCAATTCCTTCTAATAGAGCATTTCCAAAGCCTTCCCAGATAGGAAGGTAGGTCGCAAAGTCAGCGTTGGCAAGAACATCTCTGTTTGTGTAGATTTTACGGCCGTCTTTATCAATTCCTCTTGCTGCTGCAACACGGTCAGAAATAAAATGCAGGGGCACTTCATATTTATCAGCAAGCTCTTTTATCATTGTAATATAGTTTGTATCTGGTTCATCTCCCTGATAAAGTGATATTACCAGGTGGAGTTTTCTCATCATCTCTGGGTATCGCATTCCCAGCTTTCCTACAAAACGTACAGAGTCTTCTATTCTTTTACGAGGAACTATTCTAGTAGGCTGAAGAACAATAATATCATCTTCTCTAAATCCGAGTTCTTTTCTGAAATCAGAATTGTAATCATCCATAGAAACTGGATTGTCATAGTCTTCACAATTTGGAATAATTCTGGGATTAATACGTTTTATAGAGCGTAGAATATGTGCCGCGTAATCTGATAAAACAACATGTTCTGTTCCTGGAATTTGAGGCGGCATTGTTTTTAAAAGAATATTTTCTATTGCAGAGTTTACAAAGCGGCTTCTTTCCCACCAGAAATCATGATGATGAAATATTGTAGCAATTCTTTTTTCACTACAAAGCTTGTAAACCGCAAGGCCGCCAAGAAGAGTCATGGGCATTGCATTTGTGTTTTGCGCTACAATAACATCAATTGAATTTCTTTGTATAAAATCAAAGATTGCGTCAGCAATATAGCTGCTTTTATGATTCATTTCTTCGGTGGTCTGTTTCAGTTTTTCTTCAGAAATATATGTCTGAAACTTGTTGAGAAATGGAAAGACCATCTGTTCGTATTCATGCTGATGTGGAGAGTCAAAGCTTAAATCATCAATTTGAAGGCGTCTTTCATTTTTTACAGATTTAAGATTGTTTGAAAATTTTCCAGCAATAGCAAAAATCTCATGACCTTCAGATTCTAAAATGTCTACCCATTTTTCAACTTCCAGGGACACCCCATCTACGTCGCCCAACTTTCCGGCAATAAAGGCAATTCTAAATTTATTATCCATGATTAGATTTTAAATCCTTCTATTTCTTTTTGGAGCATTGCTACTACATCATTGTTTCTTGCAATAACTTCTTTCAGGTTATCGATTCCTCTCAAGATTTCCTTGTTACCTTCTTCAAGCTCAGATGTCGCAGACTGTACTTCTGAGAATGCATTAACTGTCTGTTTAAGGTTATCTTTCATTATTGTATTATTTTTTTGCTGATCTTCAGATAGTCTATTTATTGAATTGGAAGCATCAACTAGAGAATGGACAGATTTTAGTACTTCATTTGCACCAGCAGCCTGCTCCTTCATTGCAAGAGCAATCTCGCTCATTAATCTGGTTGTTTCTTCTGTTCTGTCACTGACTTCATTAAGCGCGTTTCCGGCTGTCTCAGAAAGTGATACTCCATGCCCAACTTTTTCTATAACGTCTTTAATATTTGCTGAAATTATTTTCAGGTTTTTGGAACTGTTATCTGCAAGGTTTCTAACCTCTTCTGCTACAACTGCAAACCCGCGCCCCGCGTCTCCGGCATGGGCTGCTTCGATAGCCGCGTTCATTGCAAGCATGTTTGTTTCAGAAAGTATTTTACTTATTATTTTAATAAGGTTATTTACAGTATTTGAAGATTCTTCAATATCTTTAACGGCTTCAATTGAATTCTTCACCGCAGAGCCGCCTTCGGTACTTACTTTTGACAATTTTTCAGAAAGGTCATTTGCTTTTGATGTGACATGTTCTACAGATTGAATATTTGTAATCATTTCTGTCATTGCGCTTGAAGTTTGTTCCACATAGGCTGCCTGAGTATTTACCTGAGATGTTATGTCGTCAAGTGAGTGCAGCATTTGATTAAGCGCGTCTTCAGACGCGTTTATAATTTGCTGGTTCTTTATTGTATTTGAATTGATCTGAGTTACTGACGCAGCCATTTCTTCTGTTGCCGCAACGTTTTCTTCAAGAACCTTTGTTACTTGTTCTGAAGATTCAGAAACCAGTCTGGTTTGATCTGTAATATTCCTGAACATTGTCTGAAGTTTGTCTAAAAGTAAATTAAGTTTGTAAGCAAGAATACCTGTGTCATTTGCCTGAACTATTACAACCCTATGTGTTAAATCTCCGCTTCCTTCTGCAAGTTTTGTTAGAATATCCTGAAGAATTTTTACTTGGACATGTTTAGAACGGTGTGTGAGAAATTCTGCGCAAGAAACAAAGCCAGCCATGATGAGAAAAAGTAAAAAATACATTTCAAAGATTCTTTCTGAAAATTTTTCTATATTCATTTGAAAATCTTCTTCATTAACACTTCCGTCTTTACTAAAGTCGTTAATCATGTGTTTTCTCATTCCCGCAAGCGAATCATTTTCTAATATAGATTTATCAGTTGCTGTATTTGTAGGTGAGCAATCTATGATAGCATCGATGACCGTTACTGAAGAATAAAGAAGAACCGCGAAAACAAAGAATGCTGAAATAAATAAGCCTATTCTGTCGTGATGTTCCGCGTACCAGTTGCTATGGTCTTTTTCAATGGTATAGGTTTTTAGTATAGCTCTTGGTTTCATTAAAAGCTGTTGATATATAGAATTCTGAGCCTGCGCACCAAGCATAAAGATTGAGACAGTTTTGATTGTTCCGAGTATACCTTCATGTTCCAGTGCTCCACCTGTAAAATATTTTATAATGCTCATTAAAATTGGAATTCCAATACTAATTGCAAGCATTATAGAAGGAAGTCCATCTGTTCTATTTCTGGCTGCGAAGAACTCTTCTTGTGTTACGTTTTTCCCCAACTCTTTTTTTACCATGAGTCGCATAATCGGTCTAACAAGAAGAGTAACTAGTATTACAGATAGAACAGATATTGGGATAAACGTTAGAATAAGGCTTGATAAAAAATACCAAATAAATCCTATAAATGTAACGCTTCCTGTCATTGCGTTAAACATTAAAAGATCTATAAGTGTACTGACTCCGCTCACAACAAGATAGGTCAAAATTGTTGTAAGAAGCATTTGTCTTAAAAAACTTTTTGCTGATATTTTCTCAAGTTTTGATAGTATTTCCGATTTATTTATACTATGGTTAAGCTTGGGTGTATTCATTCGCTTTATTATCTCCCTAGTTTATTGTCTATATTTTTCAATATCCCTCATTTTAAAGATACCTGTGAAAATGTTCTATTGCAACTGCATTGTTGTAAAAAATAATTAGTTCTGTCTAATTAATTAACTTCTCAATGGCTTCTGCAACAGCATTTTCACAATTATTATTTTTAGTTACAAAAGATGCTTCTTTTTTTACTGAATCTACAGCATTGGCTACAGCAATTCCGCATCCCGCGAATTTTATCATTTCTAGGTCATTGACCTGATCTCCTATAGCCGCGGTCTCTTCAACTTTTATTCCAAGCTTTGCTATTAGTGTTTTTAAGGCTGAAGCTTTAGATATACCGTTTCCCATAATGTCCAATAGATTTTTGTCTGATTGAGCAACTGTTAATCCTGTTTCTGAAACAATTCTTTTTTGGACTTTATTTAGTATTTCCTTATTATCTGATACTGCTAATATTTTATAAAGTTCTTCATCTGTGCTGTTGATAAATTTTTTGTAGTCCAGATCAATTACTGTTTTAATTTCTTCTGTAGCGGGCAGCGTTTTACTAAGTTCGGAGTAATAAAAAATCTTATTTGTTAAGGTTTCACCGTAGATGGTTTCTTTGCAGTATATATGATAATCCGCACCGGTTTCTTTACATATATCAGCTACTTTGATAACGGTTTGAGTATCAATTGGTTCTGATGCAAACATTTTGTCTGAAAATGGATTTCTTACCATTGCGCCATTACATGAAATTACGGGCATTTCTAATTTAAGCTGATCCAGGTAAGACTTTATCATCGAATCATGGCGTCCGGTGGCAATAACAAAATAGACTCCTGAGTTCTTGAGCCGGGTTATTGCTTCAATATTCTTTTCTGATATTTTTTTGTTATCATCAAGTAATGTTCCGTCCATGTCGCATGCTATAAGTTTAATCTTGTTCATTGTAATTCCTGTTGTTTAATATTCGTTTTTCTTGTTATGTGTTTCTTCATCTTCTGAAAGGTTTTCAGAGGTAGAGTTTTCTTTTGGGGTTCCTTCCTTCGAACTTATGCTTTTGTAAATGCTGTCGAAGTTTCTGTCAATATTCTTTGAAAAAACTGCCACAGAAAATGTTTCGTACCTGTCTGAAGAGTACCATTTTGGCGGTTGTATATTTATATTTTTGTAATGGGATCCCCATTTATTTGTAAGTCCAAAAACTATAGCGTAAGGGAGTGTTTTATAAAAGAATGAAGAAGGTGATTCTGATATTGTTTCAAGTTTTTCTTGTTCCGCATTTTTTATAAAGTCTCTGAATCCAAGAGTTTTTTCAAGAATTTGATCTCCGTATTCTGTTCTCTTGGACATTATCCCTGCAAACACTGCTGCAGCAATACCGCTCACAATGGCTGAAAGATATTTTACAATAGATGCTTTTCCTATCAGTATCAGAGGAGTACCCAAGCCTGCTATAATTATTATTCCCAGAATTACGGTCACACTTACTTTTTTTATATCCACTTCTGTTTTTTTATTTAACATTGAGGAAAGACTAATAATTGGGTATCCAGTAACAAGAACCGCAAAAATTGTCATAATTACTGTCAGTATGGGGGAACTTGTTTTTGCAAGAATTGTGCCTGCAAAAATTGAAATAATAGGTAGAAATGATAGAATACCAGTTATTATACTTAAAAGATTGGTCTTCCTTGTATAGATTGCTTTTTCCGGGGTTTCAAAGAAATTATCTTTTATTTTCCTTTTAGTATTTTGCACTATTTTATAGAAGGTTTTTGTCAAATTTTCTGTTGAAATTTTTATATAATCTCCTTGAGCAAAAATAGCTTTAAAG
>JAQQAK010000122.1 GCA_028527945.1 Spirochaetaceae bacterium | reverse complement strand
GTTTAACCTTAAATAATACCAATAGCCAGAACTTACAGATGACCAGACATCAACTATTTCAACAGCCTTTAAGTTTTGATTTACAAGCTGAGTAATAACTTCTTCAGCAGAATCATTTATATTTCCTAAACTGTCAGCTGTTGTTTTATAGGTAGATTCACTTGAAATAACAGCTGATATTTCAGCAGCAAGCGCGGACATTGCCCGCCTTTTTGCTATTTCATTGTCTTCTGCCTTGTCCCCGGAATTTGAACCGCCTATTCCAATATAATAAGCATTATTTGTTGGCGGATTAGTTACCCAGTCAGGAGCAGGTTCTGTAGAAACACAAGAATTGAGTACAGTAATTATGATTGCTACTAACCCAAAGGCTTTTATACAAGTTTTATTTCTTATTTTTAACATTTTTATCCCTAAAAAACGAAAGCTGACCAGAGTTACTGATCAGCTTTTTTAAGTGATTACTACCTACTGATTACTCAACAGGTTCAGAAACAGTAGGATTATTTTTCAGCTGGTAATCAAGTTTTTCAAGAGCCTGTGAGGCCTTGAATTCGGCAAATGCGGCATTTTCATTTCTTGCAAAAGATTCCTTGGCAGATTCTACCATAAGATTCTTGTCATACTGCATAAGAACCCAGTATCCACCATTTCGAACTTTCTCCATTGTAACCTGCTGAACACCAGTTAATTTCTGATTGGTTATATCTCTTGTAACATTCTCAAAAAACTCAATTGTCTGTGTGTCGCCATCAACACCAGCAGTCTGAGCATAATCTTCAAGGCTTGACTGAACAACAGTCTCAATCTGCCTTGCAATATCAGCTCTTGCGTTTGTCTTTGCAGCAGCTATAGAAAGATCATCTCTTCCCTTATCACCATAGCCTACACCATAGAAATAATCATCTGACAATGGTGGATTCATAACGAATTCTGGCAAACCACCACTATTACCATTTGATGACCCACATGAGAAAATCATCAATGCAGATAATACTACTAACATCGAAAACATTATTTTTTTCATTTTCAAAACTCCTGCAGTTTGATTACTTTTAATCATACTACCTCAGCATAAAGCATAATGCAATAGTATCTATAATAAATCAGTGGTTTTTAAATTTGCTAAAAATTATCTGATATATTCAGAATATAAAAGACGCTGAGCTAAATAAATAAAATATCACACAGCAAAGCTGCTAGGTCTTGCCCTCTCCAACGAATAATTTTTTTTAAAGATTGACACAGACAAAGCTTTTCGTTAACCTCTACATTATTCATGGTTAACAATAATAACATATCTACAATAATATCTGCTCTATCCAATAACAAAGAAGCAGTTTCAGGCGAAAAACTTGCTGAAAAACTTGGTATATCCAGAGTCGCGGTGTGGAAAAAGATATCAAAGCTTCAAAATGAAGGTTATAAAATTGAATCAGGCCGAAACGGATACAAATTAGTGGAAAGTACGGATAAACCCTATCCATGGGAGCTTAAAAATGAAGCTAACAACGTTGAATATTATAACAGCCTTGATTCAACCATGAAAAAAGCCAGCCAGCTTTTAAACTATGACTGTAAAAATGGAACAGTAATAATTGCTGGTTCTCAAAGTAATGGTTCTACAGTTTTAGGAGGGAATTGGATTTCTCCAGAAGGAGGACTTTACCTATCACGAATCAGAACCATTCCTTTTCCTTCTATATATGCTGCTCTTTATTGCACAGCCTCGGCTTATGCCTGCTCGAAAATTCTAAAAAGCGAATTCTCAATAGCATCACAAATTTCCTGGCCCGGTAGACTCTATTGTGATGGTAAAAAAATTGGTGGAGTTTTAACGGAATACAAAGGACAAGGAAACGTAATTCAGGCAATATCTTCTGGTATAGGCCTTAATATACATAAAAGCGATAACCTACCCGAAGACGCTATAAGTATAGAAGAAGCAGCCGGAAGACAAATCAGTATAAAAGAAGTAACCGCGGCACTTCTTGAAGAACTGAAAAAATATGATAAAGAATTCTATTCTGAAAAACTCTTAAAAAGTTATAATTTAAACATTCTTGAAATTAATAAAAATGTAACAGTAGTTAGAGATAAAAAGTATTCCGGAGTTATTAAAAAACTTTCAGAAAGTGGTTTTTTAATATTGGAAATGGAAAATAAAAAAACAATCTATATTAATTCAGGAGACAAAATTATTTATGAGTGAGAGAGAGAATATCAAAAAATATCTTTTTATAGCACTTTTCGCAGCTTTTATGGCAGCTGGAACATTTATCAGAATCCCTGTAGGGCCTGTCCCAATAACCTTAACAAGCTTTTTCATGCTTTTAGCCGGACTCTTATTAGGCCCCGCCGCGGCGTCTGTATCAGTTATAATCTACCTTATTGCGGGTATTATAGGATTACCAGCATTTGCAGGCGGAAGCGGCCCGGCAGTTTTTGCAGGCCCTACAGGTGGTTTTTTAATAGGCTATCTTCCTACAGCTGCGGTGAGTGGTCTAATTTCATTGAATTCTGAAAAAGCTTCATTAAAGAAGTTTCCTGTAGCAGATATCATAGCAGTTATTGCGGCAACAGTTGTTCTTTACGCGATTGGAGTTCCTTGGCTCAAATGGAGACTAGGAATGGACTGGGCAGGAGCGTTCTCAGCAGGAATGATTCCTTTTCTTCCTGGAGATTGTCTCAAGGCTGTAGCAGCAGTTCTAATAAGACAAATTTTAATACGCTCTGCGGATAATCTTATACCTGTTCGAGCGCACTAAGATTATATAAATGGACAAACCATTAATTTCGATTAATAACTTAACACACACACTTTCTAATGGTACAAAAGTTCTTGATAGCATAAATTTGGATTTTTATCGTAATAGCTTCACAGTTTTGACAGGCAGAAATGGCAGCGGTAAAACATTTTTAATGAAACATCTTAATGGACTCCTCCTTCCCACAGAGGGAGAAGTCCTTATTAATAATATTTCTACAGAAAAAGACAGCTGGAATGCCAGAATAAAGGTGGGTTTTGTTTTTCAAAATTCAAATACTCAAATAATTGCTCAGACAGTAGAAGATGACATAGCTTTTGGATTAGAAAATATAGGTCTACCTTCAGCAGAAATAGAAAAACGAATAAATGAATCAGCTGAAGCTATGGGAATAACCTCTCTGCTTGAAAAATCTCCTCACAGGATTTCTGGTGGAGAAAAAAAACGAACCGCTATAGCTGGAATTGTCGCTATGCAACCAGATATAATTATTTTTGATGAACCATTCGCTGGATTAGATTTTGAGGGAGTCAAGCTTCTTTTAAGAAAACTTATATTTCTAAAAGAAAGTGGTACTTCTATAATTGTGATAACTCATGATTTAGAAAAACTACTGGCTCACGCTGACAGACTTGTGGTGATGTCAAAAGGTAAAATAGTCGGAGACGGGAATCCTGATGCAATGCTCAAAACTGCAGCGGAAAACGGTATAAGAATTCCTCCTTCAGAGAATATTGAAACCATGACATGGCTCTATGAAAGTTCAAAAATAAAATGAAAACAAATTATCTGTTTGAATATTATCCACACAACTCTCTTCTATTTAGGTTAAATCCATTATTCAAACTCATTGTCCTGATAGCTTTTTGCGTTTTGTCTGCTTTACCTAATATCTGGACAGTATCAATATCTGCTTTGATTTCCTTGTTTTTTACACTATCTTCAGGAAAGCATATTAGAACCCAATTTTTTTCAATGTGGAAAATCTTCATTTTTTTCATTCTTACAGGAATAATTAAATATATCACATCAAACTCTATTCAAGACGGGGTCTTCTTCTGCACAAGACTTATAACAATGACAGCTGCCGGATTATTATTTTACTCAACAACGAAACTCTCTGCCTTAAGACGACTTTTGTCAAAAATAATATCAAAAAAGGCAGCAGACCTTTTTGTTATGATGCTATCGTTTCTACCACTCATTTTTAAAACAGCAGAAGAACTGAAAGAAGCAAGATATTCACGATCATTTAAAAGTGATAAAAGAGTTCTGAGAAGTTTCAAACTTATAACCATTCCCCTACTAATTGAAATGTTTCAGAAAGTCGACGAGATGGCCGACGCCTGGTATTCAAGAGGATACAATTCAGATAAATAGTATACTTTTCAGTTGACAACCGAAAAAAATAGCATTAACCTATACGCATACGTACACATACAGAATAATGTGTATTGAGATTGCTTATGATTAATATGTTTCATTTAGAAGAACTCGCGGAAAAAACCGGTACCCCGGCAAAAACGATAGAGTTATGGTTAAAAGAAGAACTCTTTACTCCCGTAGGAAAAACAGCTGACTCTATTCCTGTATTCTCAGAAGAAAGCCTTCAATCTGTGGCAAAAATTAATTCATTACTCGAGCTTGGGTATAAACATACAGAAATAAAGAAAATTATAAAAAAAGTTGGCTTACCAGAAAGTAAAAAAATAGATAACAGACAATTTTCTGATAAAGAAAATTTTCTTACTGTAGGAAATCTTGCAGAAAAAACAAATCTAAGTCCCAGAACTCTTAAGCACTGGGAAGAAAAGGGAATAATAGAACCGGATCTTAGAAGTAACGGCGGATTCCGTCTTTACAGAAATTACTACATTCTGTTTTGCAATCTTATAAAAGATCTTCAGCTTTTCGGTTATACCCTGGATCAAATTAAAATTATATCAGACTACTTTCGTGATTTTATAGACATGCGCGATAACCTTGAGTCGCTTGATGCTGACGAAGTAGAAAACAATTTGGTAATACTTGATGATGAAATCCTTCAGTTATATGAGAAAATGGACTTATTAAAAAATGGAATTAAACGCTGGGAAGATCTATTAAAAAAGCAAAAGAAACAAATTTTGCTAATCAAGGAAAAAAACAAGAAACGCTTAAAAAAGGAAACAAAAAATGACTGATTATTTAACCGACTATAAAAATCTTGGAAAAGAATTTTCTTTAAATCTTTCATCTAAAAAGATTAAAATAGAAGGGCACAAAGAGTTTGAGCTATTATCTCTGCCATTCACCAGTAATGCAGGCTTTGTGTACCCTGAAGATGATTATTATTCTGAGAGAGACAGAACCTTCACTTCACTTTTAAAATTCTACTGCAACAACAACAAATATAGCAATGAACTCATCTTTAAAAAACTTGAATGGAGTGACAGAAGCATTGCTGAAAATAACAAATTCAGGATTCCTGTTTTAATCCCATCAACAAAAAGCAAAAATAAAAAAGCTACATTCTTAATTCATGGGCTTAATGAAAAACACTGGGATAAATATTTACCTTGGGCAGTCAGAATAATGGAAGAAACTTCATCTCCAGTAATTCTTTTTCCAATAGCTTTTCATATGAACAGA
>JAQQAK010000121.1 GCA_028527945.1 Spirochaetaceae bacterium | reverse complement strand
ATAGTTTTCAAAACCTACAAAACTTTCAGAATTTGGAAAAGCAAATGGGGCTGATGAAATTATAAACCTAGATTTAAAACTATTTATTAATACAACCATTATTGGAAACAATACAAATAGGGCTATTACAATTAACAAAATAAAAAATACTGGAGTTGACCATCTGTTTGATTTAATCTGACTCATGCTTCAACCTCTTTCCTTCTTGTAATCATAAGCTGCGTTATTGCTATAACAGCAACCAAAATAGTAAATAATACGGCTTTTGCCTGTCCAACACCTTCAAAGCCTGATCTGGAATAAAAAGTGTTGAATATATTTAAAGCAAGCATTTCTGTCTCATGCCCAGGGTTTCCGGCAGTAAGAGCAAGGTTCTGATCAAAAAGTTTAAAGCCGTTAGTCAATGTCATAAAAAGACAAATCGTAAATGAACTCATCATGGAAGGTATGATAATTTTGAATAAAGTAGTAGGTCCGTTTGCCCCATCTATAGAGGCTGCTTCAAGAATGTCATTACTGATATTTTGAATAGCCGCAATATATATTACCATCATATACCCTACATTCTGCCAATTCATCAGAACAATAAGCCCCCAAAATCCATATTTAGAATTACCCAATATTGTTGTTCCATATTTTGCTAAAACACCATTGATAATAACCTGCCAAATCCAGCCAAGAACTATCCCCCCTATTAAATTGGGCATAAAAAAGATTGTTCTAAACGCGTTTGTTCCAGGAATGCCTTTTGTTAAAAGCAGAGCAAGAAAAAATGAGAATATGTTTATAGTAATTACAGATACAATTGTAAAAAGCAAAGTAAAGAAGAAGGCGTGTGTAAAATAATTATCTACAGTAAAAGCTTTTACATAGTTTATAAGACCTACGAATTTTGCATTTGTCAAATTCGTAAAAGAACAGAATGAAAGTACAATCCCCCAGATCATCGGAATTAAAAATGCCAAGCAAAAACAAATTAATCCGGGTAAAGCAAATAGCGCAAAATATTTTTTTATCGCTTTTTCCATAATATGAATCCTTTTGTATTTTTAAAAGTGAAAGGCCGCCATAAAACGGCGGCCTTGAATTAATAATTATAAGCTGCGTTCAGTTATTATCGACCAGCAATTTCAGCTTCTTTTGTCCATGAATCCTGAACTATCTTTACAACAGATGCCCAATCACTGTTTCCCTGTACATATTGTAGAAGTTGTCCGCCAAAATCGTTCTTCCACTGCTCTGAAGGGATACCCGCAAAAACCCAAGGGATAGAAGCAACACCAGCTTTATTCATCCACTTGGTAACATCTTTAGCAAGTGGATCTGTTGGAAGTTCTGAATCTTCAAAAGAATTAAAAGGAGTAATAAACCCCAAGTCTTCTTTAACAATTTTTTTACCTGTAGTTGAACTAAAAAGCCATGTGAGAAATTTATCAGCATTAGCCTGAGCATCCTGTGAAATATTTGTATTAATACAGAGATAGTTTTCAGTACCTACACAAAGACCAAGCTTATCTTCACCTTCAAGCCCCATATAAAGAGGTATGAATTTAATATCTTCAGAAGCCACCTTGTTACCAGTAACACCTAAAATCTGCCCAGCACCCCAGTTACCATTTTGAACCATAGCACACTGACCAAGAGCAAACTCAGCCATTGAATCATCAACACTTTTTGAACCTAGGAGTCCTTTAGCTGTTGTGCTATTATCAATATATAGGTCAAACAAAGCTTTATAGTTTTCTCCATATTTAAAAGCAAAATCCTTTGCGACAAGTGCCGCCTGAGGATCACTATATTCACCATATAAAGCTACGTTCATAAGATGAGTATGCCACCTCCAATCCTGGCCAGGACCAAATGAAGTTGAAGCAAATACGCCTTTAATTCCAAGCTGCTCTTTTTTGGCCTGCATATCTTCAGCAACAGCTTTTAATGTTGCAAAATTGCTGATTTCGTCCATAGATTTTGCTTTTGCACCTTCAAGCGCAAAATACTTTTCCATAATAGCCTGATTATAAATAATTCCATAACCTTCTACCGCATATGGAATAGCTGAGATTTTACCATCAACAGATAGCGCCATAGATTTATCAGCTAAAAGTTTATAGAAATTTGTATTAGATAAATCAGCTACATCAGCCTTTGAATCTGCAAGACCTACAGGTCCGTTTGTCTGAAAGATTGCAGGTGGATTTGATTTAGCCATTTCACTTTTAAGTGTAGACGCGTAAGTGCCTGAAGCCGCTGTAACAACTTTCAGCTTAATGCCAGTTTCTGCTTCAAAAGCAGGCGCGACTTTTTCTTCATAAACAGATGCGATCTCCGGTTTAAAGTTTAAAAAATAAACTTCAGCCTTTTTTGAACTTGATGCTTCAGATTCGCCCTGAGCGAACACAGAAGCTAATGCGAGTATACCTATCAGTATACATGAAAGAATTTTTTTCATATTGAATCTCCTTTTTTATTTTGCAAATGTGAGTTTTTTTACCTTAGGGTGCTCATTAACACAAAATAATACTAAATCCGTTTTAGCACCCGGTCAAGAAAAAATTACTCTACTGTTTTATGCAAAATATCATTCAGGAAATTGGTCAAATCTTATAATATCAGAAGCAAGTTCTGCCGGATTAGGAGAAGTTATTGTATTTATTAAAAAGACATCAGCATCAGGACAACTTTCTTTTATTATATTGGCATTCCCAGGTTCATTCTCAAAAGCAAAAATGACCTTGCCTATAGAGTTTATTTCTTTCATTGCCATAATTTTAAAATCAAGATCAGGTTCATCAAAATTGGGTTTAAACATAAAGCGGGTACTATCATCAACAGGAAATCCATGCTTTTTTAAAGACTTAATAGTTCCTTCAGACATATTTGGAAGATCTCTTCCGGTAAGGTAAATTATTAAAATATTATGTTCTAAAAGCCATGACAGAAGCTCTTT
>JAQQAK010000120.1 GCA_028527945.1 Spirochaetaceae bacterium | reverse complement strand
AGTCTGGGAAGTTGGCAGACTAATTCCTATGTTATAACAAAAGATGGCGAAAACACCTGTTGGATAATTGATGCAGGTTTTGAGCCGGACGTAATGATTAAATATATTAAAGATAAAGCTCTTATCCCAGAAAGATTGATTTATACTCACGCGCATTTGGATCATATTGCCGGAGTAAATGATATAATTAAAGAATTTCCTGATATTAAGACAGCAATTTCTCCAGAAGAGAAATCTTTTCTATCTGATCCTGTTAAAAATATGTCTTCTATGATGGGTTTTGAAATTAAGGCTCCAGAGGCTGATCAGTTTCTTTCAGACGGAGATATTTTGAATTTCTGCGGAAGCGATTTTGTAGTTTTCTCTACTCCAGGGCATAGTCCCGGTGGAATATGTTTGTATCAGAAAGAAGAAAATATTCTTTTTTCCGGGGATACTCTTTTTCAGGGCTCTGTTGGCCGGTATGATTTTCCAACATCAAATGGTCAGGATTTATTTGATTCAATAAAAAATAAACTTATGATTCTACCTGATTCTACAAATGTTTACCCTGGACATGGTGGAAAGACAACTATTGGTTTTGAGCGAACTAATAATATGTTTCTTTAAAAAATATGAGTTTTCAGTTTGTGGCTGAAAAAAAGTCTGAAAAATTGCTTTCAGTACTAATCAAAGAGGTCAAAATCTGATAACTTGTTATTTGGTATGAACTTAATAATTTTCACCAAGTTTTCTTTGATTTTTTTAAGTAGGAGATGAGCTTTTTAAAACTATAAGAGTTTTGAGAGCTTCTCAGGATCTTTAAAAAAATATGGAGGTTTTAAATGGCAAAAACAAAAGATATTACAAACCCATGGATTAATCTAGAGCCGTGGAGAGGGGAGATCTTTGAAGGAGAATTTCCAACTCTTCCTGAACTTTTCAAAATATCACAAGTAAGGTATCCAGATAGAAGGTGTTTTACCTGCTATGATCCAAAAGAACAGGTTTTTACTTATACAGAAGCTTTAGATAAAATTAATATGATTGCAAACTATATTCTAAGTCTTGGAATAAAAAAAGGTGATCATATTGGCCTTGCCGGCAAGAACTCACCTGAGTGGGCTATATCTTATCTTGCAATATTGTTTGCTGGGGGCGTTGTTGTTCCTGTAGATTATTCTTTAAAAGCTGAAGAGCTTGTTCCTCTTTTGGAATATGCTGATGTTAAAATGCTTTTCTGTGATGAAGAGAAATATGACAAGCTTACACCCAAGGCTGTGGAAGGCGATCTTATAAAGATATCATTATCACCTGCTAAGCCTGATTATGTCTTTGATATTGATTTTAAAGAGAAAATTGAGCATGAAGAGGCAAAAGAAGATGACATTGCCGCAATCCTTTTTACATCTGGAACAACTGGAGATCCAAAGGGTGCAATGCTTACGCATAAAAACTTTGTTTCAGATTGTTTTATGTTTCAGGGTAATATGAATATTTATCATACTGATGTTTTTTATGCTCTTCTTCCAATTCATCATTCCTATACAATGCTGGCTGTTTTTATTGAATGTATATCAGTTGGCGCTGAGTTAGTTTTTGCCAAGCGTGTTATTGTTCAGCAAATTTTTAAGGATCTTAAAAAAGCAAAGGTAACAATGTTTTTGGGAATTCCAATGCTTTTTAACAAAATAATGAAAGGTTTGTTAAGCGGAATACGTGAGAAGGGTATTGTTGTTTATGGAATTATAAAAGCAATGATGGGATTTAGCGGTTTTATCAAGAAACTTTTTGGAGTTAACATTGGTAAATCGTTGTTTAAAGGCATTCTTTCAAAGGTTTCACTTGATACAAATCGTATCTGTATTTGCGGAGGCGGACCACTTCCTACAGAAACGTTTAAAGCATTTAACCAGATGGGAATTGACTTTGTAGTAGGCTATGGTTTAACAGAAGCTGCTCCGGGGCTTACATTAAACCCAATTTATGCTTACAGAGAAAGTTCTATTGGTAAAATTATTCCTCTTGCGGAAATGAAAGTTTTAAACCCTGACGAAAATGGCACAGGCGAGCTTATTGCAAAAGGTCCAAACATCATGAAGGGATATTATAAGAATGAAGAAGCTACAAAGGCTGCTTTTACTGAAGACGGTTGGCTTTTAACAGGAGATTCAGGCTACATTGATGGTGATAATTATGTTTATCTTACTGGGCGTAAGAAAAATATGATAGTTACTGAAGGTGGTAAGAATGTTTTTCCTGAAGAAATAGAAGATCATTTTCAGCTTTATGATGAAATAGAACAAATCCTTGTCAGAGGTTATATTCTTGATGAAAAAATGAAAACTGAAGGTATTGAGGCTGTTATTTTTCCTGCAGAAGAATATTCTAAAGGAAAGACTGAAAATGAAATAACAAATCGACTTCAGGAAATAATTGATGAAGTAAATCATGAACTTCTTCCATATAAGCGAATATCAAAAATAAGTTTGTTAGATCATGAAATGGAAATGTCATCAACCAAGAAGATAAAGAGATTCAAGGTTGATTGATGCGGATAAGCAATAAAAAAATTATATTTAAAATTGTTTTTATAATAATATTGATTTTTACAGGTATCTCAGCATCTGCTGAGATGCTTTATGTTGAAGAAACTGGATTTATAGTTGAACTTCCAATAGGTTGGAAAGTTATTGATATAAATGAAAGCAAGTGGACCTTTCAAGATTTTACCGGGAACGCTTTTATGCAAATAAAAGTTTTTCCGGGAGATACTTACAAATCTTCTGAAGAAATTTTTAACGAAATGACAAAAAAAATACAGGCAAACGCTGATGGTGATAAATTTGATTTTTATGGCCGTGATTCTGTATTTTCGACATTAAGTTTTAATTCTCAGGGATTTGATTATTCAGGTTATGCTCTTTTTGCTGATGGTGAAGATTTTGATCTTGCAATTTTGTCTTTTGCTTCAAAAGATGCAGCACCTCTTCTAAATGATTACATTCTCTCAGCCTTGGATTCATTTTCAGTTTCTACAAGCTTGATGAATAACCCCGGTCCTGTGTCTCTTTATTATCAAGAGTCTTACAATGGAACAAACCATCAATCTACAAATACTGACTTTGAAGGTGAAAAAGTTGACTGGAAGGTAGATGAATACGGTATTGAAGCTTCTCAGCTTATGATAGAACGTGAAGCCCGTATACTTGCTGATTTTAAACCTGAGACTGATGCCGGAAAAGAGGCTTGGAAACGTTATTACAGAATGATTTATAGAGATAGTTATTCAAGGCTTGATTATCTTGCTACTGTATTAGAACAGAAATTAAAATTAAACGGTAAAATGGATAGTGCGCCAGAAAGACTGCTAAAATGGGTTCAAGGTTTTAAGTATAAAAGAACACAAGAGTCAGCCTCTGATCTTGTTTCTCCATTAGAAGCGGCAGCTATTCAAACTGGTGATTGTGACACGAGAGTGCTCCTTTACACAATCCTGTTAAATCATTATGGTATTGATTCGGCAATGATGGTTTCGTCAGAATACAGTCATGCAATGGCTGCTTTGGATATAGAGGGTGATGGAGCGCGAATTCCATTTGGTAAAAAGGGGCTTCTTGTTGCTGAAACTACAGATGATGTTGAATTAGGTATGGTAGCCTCAAGTATGGCTGATCCGGCTAAATGGCTTATTATACCTGTTATGGAGAAAGAACCATGGAAATGAAAGGATACCAGAGAAGTTATCTCACAAAATTAGCGCATGAAATTAATCCGCAGGTTATGGTCGGCGGAAATGGATTAACAGAAGCAGTTATAAATCAAACTGATGAAATGCTAGAGCAGCACGAACTTGTTAAGATTCGTTTTCAGGATTACAAAAATAGTAAAGATGAGCTTTCAAGAGAGCTTT
>JAQQAK010000119.1 GCA_028527945.1 Spirochaetaceae bacterium | reverse complement strand
GTAATCTGCTGAAGCTTTCGCTGTAAAAGCTGTAACGCCTATAACATCAATATTATTATATTTTAAAACTGGGTCTTTAGTAGATATTTCAAAGTTTGCCAAAACTCCTCCCTCAATATTGAGTTTTGGATCGCTTAATGTTATTTCATCAATAAAAATTCTGCCTGAATCAGTCCCACTGCTGTTAATTTCAAGTAAATATAAATCATCTGCGTCAGAATCTACTGATATTGTTGAGCTATCGGATTTTTTATCATTAATTAATATTTGGGGATCAGAACTATCTGCTTCTCCTGAAATAATTTCGACTTTTTGCCAGGTTGACGTTTTTTTCAGGGGAATTTCTGATTTTATACCTTTTCCGGATGAATCTAAAAGATTTAGACATAGTTCAGGATTTTCTGATTCTATATTAGAAACATTTGGACAGTGAAGATAGAAAACTATACTGTTGTAGCTGTCAGATTCGACTGGATCTATATAAGAAAATAGTTGCCAATCTTCGTCCCATTTTACGCTTAATACCATATTTTCATCATCAGACTCAATACTATCTGCGGACAATTTATCATCCGGCGCTATACTTGATGAAATAAGACTTTCACTTGTTTCAGAAAAATTGGGAGGAGTGTATTCATCGTTATCTCTTGCGTACATGGATGCCCCCTCAATTCTGAAATCATCCAAGAGTATTCTACCGCTCTGTTGTTCACCAGATTCATTGATTGCAGTAATTCTTATGAACTCAGCATTTTTAAGTTTTGTACGGCTTTGACTTGAGGAATTCTCTGAAAAGTACAAAGTTACACGTTTCCAGTCTGAGTCCGGTTTGTTGGAGTCTGTAATCTCAAAGAGAACTATACTGTCAGTTTTTTCCTTATCAATAAAACCATTATCATTTATGTCTTCAGAGTCTTGTTGATCATTACTTCCTGTCAGATTATCACCGCCAATAAGAGTTCCTCCTTCGCTGTTTGGATCATTAAAAATAAATCCGGATGAGTATTCATTGGCTTCTTCATCAAGAGAGTTGTCACCATCAAGATCTTCACTTATTGAGCCTATTTCAAGATAAAGATCGACATCAGAAACATCTCCATCACTTTTCCAATCAAATGAAACAGCATTAGCATCACTCAAATCTAAAGATGACGCAGTTGATATAGGTATTTGAATGCCGCACCATTTGCCATCATCATCAAGTACATAATCCATTGCAAGAACAGCGCTGCTGCGGTTGTCTGATGTAGCTGCTACTGTATAGGGGCCTGCTGGATAACGATTGGAACTTGTTGAATATTCAGGCGAAAATATTAAGGAATCATCAAGATTTGTTGTTGTATAATCCTGTAGATAGTATGAAGAAACTCCAGTTGATACACGGTAGTCTTTATATAGAAGGATCCCTCTGTCAGTTTCTGAGATACCTGTTTTTGTTTCTAGTAGTTCTGAAAAACTGGAAGGATAAATATTTTTTCGGCTGATGCTTAGATCCAGTTCCTTATCAGACATATTTTTTATAAGCAGGTTACCTGTAGAGTTTTCTGTTAAAAGTTTTGCTCCTGCTGAAATCCCTGCTGCAATATGGACGTTTTTATCTTCGTTGTCTTTGTCTTTTTCAAAATTATCAAATCTAACCCCGGTGGATACCGCGCCATAAGAACTTGTTTCTTCGCCAGGTGTACAGTATGTTGTTGAATAATTAATACGCCCGGATGCATTTAAATCAATGGCTAAATTATCTGAAGGGTAAAAAGTATTTGCTGAAGCCATTAAAATATCAGTACTGGCTTCGACTCCTGTGTCAGATTTATATACTATTTCTATTCTATCGCTATCATTGATAGTGTTGTCAAAAGTAATGGTTCCATTTTCTTCTTCCCAGTTTTTAACTTCAACTCCATTAATATATATTCTGATAGAGCCTTCTACCGGATCATCTACTGTATAACTATCAGTTTCTTCTCTTATTTGAACAATAATTTTTTTATCTGACACACCCTTTCCCGGCAGTGAGTTTTCTCCATAAACAGTATCAGGGTCGCTTATTATTCCGTAAAGAGGATAAAGTGAATTACCGCCTGCCGCTGGTTCTATTATTATAATGCCGTCATCTTCTATGTTTTCAGTTGAAAGTTCAATTCCGCTGTCAATAGAATCTGCGTCATCAGCCAAATATGTTCTTATTTTACTTGAGTCCTCAGGCAAAGTCGTATTAAGGCAAAAAAGCGCCGCGGATTCAAATTCTGAAAAAATCCCGGGATCATATATTAAAAGCATTTCACCATCACTGGTTTCAATTGTTTTTGCGTCCGAGGCAAGATCTTCCCAATTTGCTGATTCTGATTTTACCAGAACAGCTCCTTCAGAAGGATCTTCCAGATAAAGACTTCCGTCTGTTGTAGAATATGAGTAGTCTTCTTCATCTGCTTTACAAAAATAGCGTCCAGAATCATCTGTAATATCAGCATCTTCGCTTCCGCATTCAAAGTAAAACTCAACATCAGAGCTAAGAATAGGTATATAAAATAATTGACCTGAAACATAATTATAAAGCTCCAACTCATATTCCATGACATAATCATTGCCAATATATATTTTTGTTAATTCATCCTGAGGATCAATGCGGAATAAAAGCTGATGCTCTGAAAATGGGCCTTTAAACGAGGTGTAAATACCGAATGAAGAACTGCTTCCTCCTGGAACATAAAAGTAGTCATTCATCTCTGTATCTTCGCTCATATTAATTTTCATGTTACCTACGTTTACTGATTGGAGAAATTCGTCTTCAAATCCGCGATAACCAAGCAGGAAGGTTGAATCATTAAAATCTTCGGTAAATGCTGCTTCAAAAAGTACTCTGTTTATTATTAAAAGTGATATTGTAATATCAGGTGATTGCGAGAAAGAAAATCCATCTGTAATACCTGAATAACAAAGGTCTGTATCAAAACCTCCAAGAGGACTCCAGCCAAATCCTGTTCCACCTTCCAAAGATATTTCCCAGCTGCCTGTCATAAAAAGTTGTACATCATCACTGTCTTTTGCTGCGTTAATAAAAACTCCAGAGCTCTCTTCTTCCGGTAGTAGTATGTCTTCAGCAGAAATTATTTCGTTTGTAAAAATAAAGAAGAGTAGGAATGCTAGTATACATTTACTAAAGACTTTCATTTGTTTTGAGTATGCCTGTTTTTTGTCATTTTGTCATAAGGTAATTGATTTATTCACCATTTTAGGTAATTATAGTATACAAATGGACATAAATGAAACAGATAAGAAAAAGGCTGGTGCTTTTATTCAACATCTGACGGGGAATCCGGCTTTACAAAGTTATTCGGCTCTGCAAAGAGAAGAACAGATTTGTCAGTTCCTTTCCGTTAATGCAGCACAGTTGCAGCCTACATTGTCATCGCCTTCTTTTTTTCAAGGTCGAAAATGGGAAGAAATATGGGCGATTTTATTAGCTACTCTTTATGAAGAGACAAATAGACATGTCATACCGGAAATGACTATTCTAATAAATAGACTGGATTTTACTTTCTTCAATTTTCTTGAACAGAATAAATATAATGAAAGTGCGGCTAAACAATTAATAATTGATCTTCTTACTAAAATGCTTGGAAATGAACAGGCCAGACATGTTTTTACTGGTTCTCTTCTGGCTGTAAAAAATAATATGGTTAAAAGATATGTTTCTGCTATCTTTGTCAGAAGAAAATATATACATTTTGAAATAACAAAGGTTGAAAGACTAAGAGTTGGAGAAAATGAAGCTTCTAATATGATTAGTCTGCTTGTTTTAATGCGTCCACTAATTTATATGTTTGCAAATCAGAATATTGTTCCTAGAAATACTGCAAATGGATGTGTTTTCCCAAATAATTTTACAAATGCAATAGCTTTAAACCTATCATCAAAAGCACCGTCTATACCTGAAGCAGTATTTAAGAGTGCAATGAATTCAAATGCATCATTTATAGAGAACAATAAGCTTGAGGCTTCTGCCAGACTTGCTAATATATTGTCATCCATGTTTAAAAATTATAGACCTGGAATTAAAAAGGACAGAGGAGCAGATACTGCTGTTAAGAGTTGGATAAATGTTGCGCGGAAGAATTACAAGTTTTATGGTTATGATATAAAACTTTTAGATGAACTTTATAATATCGCGTCGGATAACGGGTGGTAAAAAATATGGGAAATAAAAAAGCAGAGATATTTGAAAATATTGTAATGGCTGCGATCTTTTTGGTTCTTGTACAGACTTTTATAG
>JAQQAK010000118.1 GCA_028527945.1 Spirochaetaceae bacterium | reverse complement strand
CTCCTCTTGATTTTATAAAATTTGAAGCAGAAGGTTTTAAAAATGAACATCGTGGTTCAGATGTAGTACCAAGAAAAATAATTGAAGCTAAAGAAGGAAAAGTTCTAATAGAAGCTATGTCTCCTGGTTATGACTGTCTGCTTATTGAAGGTGTTTATTTAGGAATACTTGATATGTGTAATGTTTCTAATAAAGAAGTAATGCAGACCAAATGTGTTAAAAGGGGGGATCCTGTTTGTGAATATCTTATCAGATGGACTGTTTCATAAAGTCATCCTATAAGTTTATTTGTTGGGAGGGTTTAATACACTGTAGCTCTTCTGCGTGATCTTCTATTTATGATAAGTTTTTTGTGTTTGTTAGAAAGCGGCAACCGTTTGAACCCATTCTTTGCAGAAACAACCATACCCCGCTTTAAATTATAGCGGGGTATGGTTTCTTAGAGCTGTAATTATCTTGGATATAGTAGAAATAGATGAGCCTCTTTCAAAACCCGGGTTGGGTTTTAAAGAGCCTCAGATTTTTAAAAATATTGCTGATGAAAACTTATATTATGGAGATAGCGAGATGGCAGAAATTCATGGCAAATTTATTATATTGGCATGTAGGTTGCTTAATACGAATCCTAAAGCGAAAGAAGCAGCATTCAAAAATGTATTCAATTTGACTGGTAAAAATTTTTACGAACTTGAGCCTGAAAGTTGGTATGATTCTAAAATTCTTGAAGCAATTTTTCAGGGAGTTCGTGATAATTGTTCCCCCATCATAGCTAAAGCAATAATAAGACTAATTGGAGAGAATGTTTATCCTAAAATAGAAGCCACCACTGGTCTTCCAGACAATCTGGAAACTCCTCTTGATTTTATAAAATTTGAAGCAAAACAATTTCTGGAAGAACATCGAGGTTCAGATGTTGTACCAAGAAAAATTGCTGAGGCAAAAGAAGGTAAAGTCGTAGTATTTGCAATTTCTCCAGGGTATGACTGCATACTTATTGAAGGGGTATATTTAGGCATATTAAATATGTGTGGTGTTTCTAAAAAAGAAGTTATACAAACACGATGTATTAAAAAAGGTGATCCGTTTTGTGAATATCTTATAAGGTGGAATATTTAGTAATTTATAAGTCTTTTACAACGAGGTAATAATGAATATAAAAGAATATACTGAAGCAAATAGAGCTGCATGGAATGAAGTTATTCCTATTCACCGAAAGAGCAGTAAAAAAAATCTTAAGACTGAATTTTCAAAAAAAGGTTTTTCAGTTTTGGATAATATTGAAACCCCAATATTATTAAATATAGGAATTAAGAACAGAAAAATAGCACAATTATGCTGTAATGATGGCAGAGAGCTCCTTTCTATGATAAATCTTGGCGCTGAATCAGGCACAGGTTTTGATATTTCTGATGAAGCCATAAAAGATGCTGATAATCTTAAAATAATTTCAGGAGCCAAATGTGAGTTTATTAGAACTGACGTTTATGAAATCGAAAGTAAATATAATAACTCTTTTGATCTGGTTTATATCAGCATCGGAGCTATTAATTGGCTACCTGATATTGATAAGTTTTTTAGTATTGCTTCAAGGTTGCTCAAAAAAAATGGAAAGTTTTTTATATATGAAATGCATCCTGCCACTTTTATGCTTCCGGCAGAAAATGAAGAGTTAAAAGAAGATGAAGATCCTTTTACAATAAAATATTCTTACTTTAGTAAAGATCCGTGGATTTCAGATGAAGGAATTGATTATGTCGGAAAGAGGAAGTATAAGGCTAAAACCACATATGAATTTGTTCATACAACATCTGAAATAATAAATTCTTTAATATCAAATAATATAAAAATTGAATTATTTAATGAGTATTCTCATGATGTTTCGACATGTTTTGGACATATAGAAAATGATAAAAAAGTTCCGCTCAGCTTTATTTTAGTAGGGCAAAAGGAATAAAAGTCTACAATTACTTAATGTTGTTAGATTTTATTCAAAGCTTCTTTAAAACCTATCCGGGGGGAGGCTCTGTTGTATGAGTTTAAAAGTGTCAGCCTCCAGTGCCTCTTGCAAATATACGTTATCAAGGTGGCGGATATTCAGAAATATTATAGTTTTTAATCCAGTTTCTAAGTCAACGCTTACCATTGTGCTAAAGCCTGTTACCCCTCCGCTGTGGCTGATTATTTTGTGTTCTTCAGAATTGATTTTTCTTTTTTCAACATAGCATCCATAACCGTAAGCAGTATTTTCATAACACATAAAATATGGAAAGAACATTTTTTCTTTCTGCTTTTTTGATAATAACTTACCTGAATATAATTCTTCCAACCATAGGTCCATATCTGATGCTGTTGAATATATGTTTCCGGATGTATAGCTCATAGCGTAATCAGTTTTCTTTGGATGCCATTTTATACCTAAAAAAGAGGTCGTTCCCTTTGCCTTATTGGTGTCATCAGGATTTTCTCCAAAACCTGAGTTATTCATTCCAAGCGGTGTGAATATCCATTTTTTATAAAGGCTTGCAGCATCTTCACCTGTTTGTTTTTCCAATATAATTCCTATCAACGCAAATCCAGGATTGCTATAGTTCCAGCCCATGCCGGGTGAATATTTCAGTTTTTTATCCCTGGCCCATTTTATATAGTTTTCTTTGTTAAAATCCTTCCCTTTATGCCGTATATACCAGAAAGTTAGCGAGCAGTCTTTAATTCCTGATGTGTTTGACAGAAGATTTTTTACTTTTAGATCTATAGGTAGTTTTGTTTCTGGCAAATACTTTACAACAGCTTCATCGAGATCAATGTATCCCTGTTCTTCTGCTATAAGGCATAGATAAGCAGTAAACATCTTTGTAATAGAGCCAATCTGAAAATATGTGTTTTCGTTGAAATCAGCCTTTTCTTTTGAATCCATGCTTCCAAGACTATTCTTGTATAGAATATTACTGCCTTGTTTAATGTAGAGCATTCCCGAAAGAGTTTTTTGGTTACTCATCTTTAAATAATATAAATCAAGTGCCTG
>JAQQAK010000117.1 GCA_028527945.1 Spirochaetaceae bacterium | reverse complement strand
CTTTAAGGCTTATAGAGGAAGATGAACAGATAACAAAGCTTGTTACAGAAAATAATATTATTTCCTCATCTGAAATAGAAGAAGAACTTGCTTCAATAAAAAATATTCTCAACGAGACACCAGATACCGTAATTGCTGATTATATTTATGGAGCAGTAAACGGCGTTTATCATGAGGTTGTTAAAAAAATAAAAAATGTAAAACCGGTTGGTGATATTATAGATTCTTTTGCAATGAACCAGATTCTTGGCGTACCAATATTTTTCTGTATCATGTTAATCGTCTTCATGGTAACAATTGAGGTCGGAAACATTTTTGTAGATTGGTTCAACAATCTTGCAGGCTTCATCTTTGTTGACGGGCTAAGCCATATACTTCAAAGTATTTCAGCCCCAGAAATTATTACATTCTTTGCCGCAGAAGGAATTGGGGCAGGCATTCAAATGGTAATATCTTTTATTCCATTTGTCTTTTTCATGTTTTTAATGCTCTCACTTCTGGAAGACTCAGGCTATATGGCGAGAGCCGCCTTTGTCATGGACAACTTCATGGGAAAACTCGGTCTACCCGGAAAAGCCTTTGTTCCAATGATAGTCGGATTTGGATGTTCTGTCCCGGCAATTCTGGCAACAAGAACACTTGATAACCGCAGAGATCGTGTGCTTACTGTTTTTATGGTTCCAATGATGTCTTGTGGTGCAAGATTGCCTGTTTACGCGCTTTTCGCGACTGCTTTTTTTCCCAACAAGACTGGCTTAATTGTATTTTCACTTTATATGGTCGGAGTTCTTGCCGCAGTTATTTCCGGATTATTAATGAAATCGACAATTTTCCATGGAGAACCTTCTCATCTTATAATGGAATTACCACGTTATCACGTGCCAAGAATAAAGCATATTCTGCTTCATACCTGGGCCAGGGTTAAAGATTTTATAAAGAGAGCAGGTGTTGTGATAGTTGTTGCTGTTTTCATCTTGTCAATCTTTTCTTCTCTAACTATTGGCGGAGGATTTGATCCTGATAATGTAAGCAATTCTCTTCTTGCCTCATTAGGAAAAGTAATCACACCTGTTTTTGAACCTATGGGAATTGAACAGGACAACTGGCCTGCCGCAGTCGGCCTTTTTACAGGAATATTTGCAAAAGAATCTGTTGTAGGAACCCTTAATGCAATTTATTCTCAAATTGATCATAAAGCAGCCTCCGGTGGTATAACGATTCTTAAATCACGATTTTCAAAACATGCGGCGTACGCATACTTGCTGTTCATCTTACTTTACATGCCATGTATTGCGGCAGTAAGTACTTCAATAAAAGAAATAGGACCGGTATTCGGTATACTACAGGCGCTATATCTGACACTCATAGCGTGGATAACAGCAACACTTTTTTTTCAGATAGTAGAAGGACATAATCCTCTTTTTATAACTATAGCAATAGCCCTTGCGGCTGTTATATTTACAGGATTTAGGATAGTATCAATCAGGATAAAGAAATCTTAAATGTATTCTCTGTTGTACAGTCTCCTTTTATCTATTAAAATTAAATTTGGAGGAAAATATGAGTTTACATATCAACGCAGATAAAAATGAAGTAGCAGATACCGTTCTTATGCCAGGAGACCCTCTTCGAGCTAAATATGCCGCTAATAAGTTTCTTGAAAACGCCATATGCTATAACGAAGTAAGAGGAATGTATGGTTTTACAGGAACCTACAAAGGTAAAAGAATAACAATTCAAGGTTCAGGAATGGGGCAACCTTCTATTGGTATTTACGCGTATGAACTTATGAATTTCTTTGATGTAGAAAATGTAATAAGAATTGGCTCATGTGGTGCGGTTCAGCCTGAAATAGAGCTTAGAGACATTATTATTGCAATGACAGCCTCTACAAATGGCGGAAATAATAAAAATACCTTCAAAGGAATGGATTTTGCTCCAAATGCCAACCCGGATCTCTTTCTGAAAACTATAAACAAGGCAGAAGAAATGAAGCTAAACTACCATTGCGGAAACATTCTTTCTTCTGATAACTTCTACGACGACGATCCTGAAATATGGAAACTTTGGGCTCGTTTTGGAATTCTTGGAATAGAGATGGAAGCATCAATGCTTTATACTCTTGCCGCAAAATTCAAGAAAAGAGCACTTGCTATTTGCACAGTAAGCGACAGCATTGTAAACGAAACATTACTGTCTTCAGAAGAACGGGAAAAATCTTTTGATGAGATGATTCTCCTTGCACTGGAAACATCTTTAGAACTTTAAAGGAAATATAATTGAATATCGAAGGCGAGCTTCAGAAAGCAAAAAATCAATACAAAGAAAACAAAAAATTAATAGAGAAATTGAAACGCTGGAAACGTAAAGATCTCGATGCTCTTTTTGTTGAAGCCCATGAAGCCGTTTTCGAAGAAATCGACTGTAGAGAATGCGGCAATTGCTGTAAGGCTCTTGGGCCAAGAGTAACAAACCGTGACATCGATAAAATAAGCAAATTTATTAATATGAGAGCCGGCAAAGTAAGAAACACCTACTTAAGAGTAGATGAAGACAATGATTATGTTTTTAATAAAATGCCGTGTCCGTTCCTGAAAGACGCGAATGAATGCTCAATATATGACGTAAGACCACGTGCCTGCGAGGAATACCCTCATACTGATTATCCCAATATGCAGAAGAAACTGCATATAACTTTAAAAAATAGTTTAATCTGCCCAGGTGTCTACCGAATACTTGAAAAAATAAGACCTGAGGTCATGGATTAATTCTGGAAGGTTTAATTGGATCCGGAAGATAGAAAAAAGAAAATAGAAAAAGCATCATGGGCAGGAATAGGCGGAAACGGAATCCTTGCCATAATAAAAATATGCTTTGGAACAATAGGCGGCAGTGCCGCTTTAGTTGGAGCAGGAATAGATACCGCTACAGATATTGTTACGTCAATTGTAACCCTCTTTACTGCCAATATTTCAAGCAAGCCGCCAGATAAAGAACATCCCTATGGACACGGAAGAGCTGAAGCGATTGCCGCAAAACTTCTTTCGTTTATCATTATTACAGCAGGAATTCAGCTTTTAATAAAAACAGTTCAGGAATTAATCGAGAGTACCCCCAAGGTTCTGCCTGAAGACTATGTAATATATATTTCAATTGCCGCGATCTTTGCAAAACTTATTCTATTTTTGTATAAAATTAGAATAGGCAAAGAAGTGGAAAGCCAAATGGTTATTGCAGACGCAATGAATATGAAAGCGGACATAATTCTCTCCGCTTCAGTTTTTGCGGGACTAATAATAACAAAATTTTCTAATTTCCCTTTAATAGACACAATAATGGCCGCGGCAGTCAGTGTCTGGATAATTAAAAATGGTGTTAGTATTTTTATGGAATCAAATGATGAGCTGATGGAAGGGTCTGGCGATCAGAGCCTATACGAGGTTGTTTTTTCTTCACTCAAAGAAGTTGAGGGGTTATCAAACCCACATCGTGTGCGTATTAGAAAAATCAATACAATGTATGTAATAGATCTGGATATTGAAGTCGACGGAAGACTATCTGTAAAAGAAGGGCACGATTTAGCAAAAAAAGCAGAAAATATTCTAAAAAATAAAATTGATAATTTATATGATGTAATTGTTCATGTAGAACCGGGCGGGAATTTTGAGAATGAAGAACGCTATGGTTTGACAGAAGAAAGTCTGGATTAGTATACTTAGAAGCGAAAATTCGCTTAATAATGAGGAGCCTTCAGAACCTCTGAGACTAAAGTCTCTAAAATTCTTGAAAGATCTTTCATAATGTAAATGAAGAAGAAGTTACAACTTGTGATACTTATACATAATTACTATTGGTTGTAATTTTTTGCATCAAAACTGCTTTCTAAACTAAATAAGTTTTAAAAGCAGATCCAATACTTATATATCAGGAGAAGAAGATGGTAGAGCCACTTAAAAAAAACACTCGGCTTGAAAAAAGAAAAGGACCCGTTATGTTGGTTATAATGGACGGTGTCGGATATGGAAAATATGAGAAAGGTGACGGGTTTAAGGCTGCCATGACAGAAACCCTTGATGAGTTAATGTCTACTTGTCCTACAGTAAAACTTAAAGCTCATGGAAAAGCAGTAGGTCTTCCTTCTGATGACGATATGGGAAATTCAGAAGTTGGACATAACGCAATTGGTTGTGGAAGAGTTTTTTCTCAGGGAGCAAAACTTGTTTCAGAATCAATAAAGACAAACACAATGTTTACTGGGGAAACCTGGAAAAAATTAACATCAAACTGCAGCTCAAAAAATTCAACAATGCACTTTATTGGACTACTTTCTGATGGAAACGTTCATTCACATATAGATCATCTAAAAGCAATGATAACAAAAGCCAAAGAAGCTGGTGTTAAAAATGTAAGAATTCACGCCCTTCTTGATGGACGAGATGTAGGAGAGACATCAGCGCTTGATTATTTCGATCCATTTGATGAGTTTTGTAAAGAAATCAGCACAGATGGATTCTGCGCCAAAATAGCAAGCGGCGGCGGAAGAATGGTTATAACAATGGACAGATATAACGCCAATTGGAATATGGTAAAGCTAGGCTGGGAAACTCATGTCCTTGGAGAAGGAAAAACATTCGGCTCCGCACATGAAGCAATAGAAACTCTTCGAGAAGAAACAGGAGCCATAGACCAGGATTTACCTCCATTTGTAATAGCAGAAGATGGTAAACCGGTAGGAACAATAGAAGACGGCGACTCTGTAGTTTTCTTTAATTTCAGAGGAGATAGATCTCTTGAAATTACAAAAGCCTTTGAATCAGGAGATGATTTCTCTGAATTTGACAGAAAGAGAGTTCCAAACGTTGAATACGCCGGAATGATGGAATACGATGGAGATCTTCATATTCCAAACCAGTATCTGGTAACTCCTCCCGCAATAGACAGAACAATGGGAGAATACCTTGCCGCTTCAGGTGTAAAAACATTTGCCATAAGTGAAACCCAAAAATACGGACACGTTACTTATTTCTTTAATGGTAACAAACTTGGCAAGTTCGATGAAAAACTGGAAACCTATGAAGAAATCCTTTCAGATGTTGTTCCATTTGAACAGCGACCATGCATGAAATGTGCGGAAATCACAGACAGAGTAATCGAAGTAATAGAAAGCGGAGAGTATGATTTTATCAGACTAAATTATCCAAATGGAGATATGGTAGGTCATACAGGTGTTTTTGAAGCTGTAGTATGCTCAATGGAAGGATTAGATCTTTCAATTGGACGTCTTAAAAAAGCTATAGAAAAAGCCGGAGGCGTAATGCTTATTACAGCAGATCATGGTAATTCTGACGACATGTTTGAACATGACAAAAAAACAGGTGAAGTTAAAAAAGGAGCAAGCGGAAAGCCAAAAGCAAAAACATCACACTCTCTAAACCCTGTGCCATGTATTGTTTATGATCCAGCAGGAAAAGGTGAATATAAATCAGAACTAAAAGAGGGCCTCGGCATTTCTTCTCTTGCGGCAACAACAATAGAGTTCTTGGGATTTGAACCACCAGAAGATTATGATCCTTCAGTATTGGAGTTTTAAATGTCTATAGTTGATGGTTTTGAACCTGCGGTTTTCTGGAAACATTTTTATAACTTGACCAGAATTCCAAGAGGTTCAGGAAATGAGGCCGGAGTAAGAAAATATGCTTCTGACTTTGCAGAAAAGCACGGCTTTAATTACAAAGTAGACAAAATAGGCAATATTATAATAAAAAAACCGGCGGCTCCGGGAAAAGAATCCAGCCCCTCAGTTGTACTGCAGGGGCATATGGACATGGTTTGTGAAAAAAATCGAAACAAGGTTCATGACTTTTTAAAAGATCCAATTTCTCTTGTAGTTGAAGACGGATGGCTAAAAGCTGACGGAACAACTCTTGGAGCAGATAACGGTGTAGCAATTGCATTTGGGCTGGGAGTTCTTGAATCTCAAGAAGAGCTTGGCCCGGTAGAATTGCTTTTAACAGTAGATGAAGAGACAGGTCTAACTGGAGCATTTGAACTCGATCCGAAGATAGTTGATTCAAGAATACTCATAAATCTTGATTCTGAAGAAGATGGCGTAATCTACGTAGGCTGTGCCGGAGGAATAAACACCGAAGGTTATATTCCTGTTGAATTTGAAACAGCACCAAACAACTTTAACGAATTCAATATAGAATTAACAGGCCTAAAAGGCGGACACTCCGGAGGAGAAATCCATTTAGGACTTGGAAATGCTCTGACACTGGGGTCAAGGTTCTTATGGAATGCATCTGAAAAATTTGAAACAAAGCTTTCATTTATAGAAGGTGGAGGAAAACATAATGCTATTCCAAGAGAATTTTTCGCGTCTATTTATGTAGATGAAAAAGATACTGAAGCATTTGCAAAGTATGCAGAGTCTTACAAAGAAATTATTTCTGAAGAATTCAAGCTACTCGAGCCTAATTTATCTTTTACAATCTCACCTGTAAAAGATAAATCTAAAGAAGTTTTTAGCACTGAAACAGCTAAAAGGATTTTAAATCTTATGTATTCAATTCCACATGGCGTCATTAAGCTAAGTGGAGTTCTTGAAGGGCTTGTTGAGACTTCAACCAATTTTGCGAGAGCAGAGCTTCTAAAAGAAGGGAAAGGTGTTGAAGGCTCCAATACTACAGGAAAAACAGAGTTCTTTGTTCAGACATGTCAAAGATCCTCTTCAGAAACTGAGCTGCACGATATTGCGGACAGAATCCGGGCATGTATAGATGCGGCGGGAGGACGTTTTGAGTTCAAACATGAATATCCGGGATGGGATCCGAATCCTAACTCAAAGATTCTTGAAAAAACCAAAAAAGTATATTCAGATCTTTTTGGGACCCAAGCAGAAATCAAGGCTATTCACGCTGGACTTGAATGTGGTGTTATTGGTAAAAAATTCGACTCAATGGATATGATATCTTTTGGACCGGAACTTTCTAATGTACACACTCCCGGAGAAAAAATTCAAATAAGTACAGTAAAAAAAGCATGGAATCTTTTATTTGAAATATTAAAAGCTGTATAATAAATAGACGGCACAGTTTGAGTAAAACTATGCCGTCTTTAATAAACACAACAAAGTTATTACTAATGTAATTTTATTAAAGTCAGGGAGAACAAACCCCTCTCCCGCACAAGGAGCAAAAAAATGAAAAGAACAGGAGTCCTAAACATTATACACGATGTCAGCTTTCCCATGAATAAAGTCGTAATACACCCAAACACAGGTTTTGACCTTGGTTTTATGCAGATTAAATATTCAACACACTTATTTATTAATTGCGGAATAGAAGATTTCAAAAATGGAACAGCAGATCCCCATCAGGAAATTGAACTTCTTCTGTTAAACGAATGCAAGAAAGAAGGCATCGAGATTGCACAAAAACTTTGGGACAAACTTGGTCAGCCTGATAAAGCAGTATTAATTTATGAAGAAGACAAAAACGAACTTATGATAGCTGCTAAATAAGTAATCATTCTTTCTATAAGTTCATATAAAACCTCTAATACTTCCTGTCATATATAGAAATTGGTTATTTTCCATTTTTTTATAAAAAAATTGTAGCTGTAATAAAAGTTATCGTGCTATGATACTTTTAAGTTCCATGAAATAAAGTAACAAAACTCAGATTTTTTCGAACAATTAATTCAATATTGTATTAGTTGTATTTTCAGGAACTTGAAAGTTAAAGATATTACGAGGTTTTATATGAAGGTAACATCAGTGTTACATATTTTACATGATGCCAATTTCCCCGTAACCAAACTTGTGATTCATCCAAATACTGGTTTTGAGCTCGGCTTTATGCAGTTAAAATA
>JAQQAK010000116.1 GCA_028527945.1 Spirochaetaceae bacterium | reverse complement strand
GTATAACAAGTTGTAATTTTTTCTTCTGTTACATTATGGAAGCTCTTTTCAAAACTCCCTGAGTTTTGAAAGAGCCTCTAATAATAAAACACTCAAAATTTCGATATTCAACACTTTAGTGTCGTACCAAACCTCTCTTTTTCTTTTAGCTTTGTATTACTATCAATACTTATGAATTTAGGAGTAAAAGATGAAGATTAGAAGAGTTTTACCTTTGGCAATAATTGTTTTACTTATTTGTTCTTGTACATCTGTAAAGGTTCCTGGAACTAATTCAGAGGTTACTACTGTTTTGGCAGAAGTAAATTATAAGGTTTTAGGTGATGTCAGCATTGAAGGAGTTCGTCGAAACCTTTTTGGCATTTTTGAATGGGGCGGAGCCACTTATTTTGACCTTATGGAAAAGGCAAAAAAAGAGTATGGGGCTGATGATGTTATAAATATTTCATTGGATTACAAGAACTCAGTTTTTCTTGGTTTATATTCATCCAGGAAATATTATGTACGCGGTTTAGCTATAAAATATGAGCGTTAAGCTTCTTTTGTAAAAGCTTTTAGGAGAAAATCTTTGAAAAAACAGAAAATAATAATTTCGAGTTTATGGGTTTTTGTTTTAATAAATATGATGTACGCGGATATTCTATCTTTAATGGATTCATCATCCATAATAAGAAATATTATGGATGGAGATCCTTTGCCCTCTGGAGGACTTTTAGCCGGAGCTGTTTTGATGGAAAGTGTTATCGCAATGATTTTTCTTTCTCTTGTTCTTCCCCGAAAGGTTAACAGAATAGTTACACTAGTTGTTTCTGTTGTAAATATTATTGCGATAATAACTGGAGGGCATGGTTCATACTATGTCTTTTTTGCTTCTGTAGAAATTGCCGCAATAATCTCTATCTGTATTCTGTCATGGATAAACATAGAAACTGCTTCAGTGTAATTTTAAGTTTATGCCAAGTTTTCTATAATATTTTTTTATTAGCATGCAACAGTGAGATTGATTATTGTAATGGGCTTCTGTCGTCCGGGTAATTGAAATTGAATAAGTGAATTGTCATATCTCTCTTGAAGGTTTCCCCAGTGAAGTTGTAAAATAGAGAAACTTTTATATTGGAGAAACAACATGCAGAAGGCAAAAGTATATTTTACTGATTTTAGAACAAAAGCTGGCGGAGACGGAATGCCCACCAAGTTGAAAAAGCTTGTTAAAAAGGCTGGAATCGAAGAGCTTGATTTGGAAGGTAAATTTGTTGCAATAAAAATGCATTTTGGTGAATTAGGTAATATAAGTTATCTTCGTCCCAATTATGCCAGAGCGGTGGTTGATCTTGTAAAAGAATTAGGCGGAAAGCCTTTTTTAACAGATTGTAACACAATGTATCCTGGCAGGAGAAAGAATGCTCTTGAGCATCTGGAATGCGCCTGGGAGAACGGTTTTACTCCTCTTACTGCTGGATGCCCAATTATTATAGGTGACGGCTTAAAGGGGACAGATGATATTGCTGTTCCTGTTAACGGTGGTGAATATGTAAAAGAAGCAAGAATAGGCCGCGCTGTAATGGATGCCGATGTTTTTATCAGCCTTACGCATTTTAAAGGGCATGAGATGACAGGCTTTGGCGGAGCCATCAAAAATATTGGAATGGGATGCGGTTCACGTGCAGGGAAGACAGAACAGCATAGCAGTGGAAAGTCTCATGTCAAAACAGATCTTTGTCGAGGCTGTTTGAAATGTTTGAAAGAATGCGCCAATAATGCCCTTGTCTTTAATAATGAAACAAAAAAAATGAGTGTTAATCAGGACAATTGTGTTGGATGTGGACGTTGTCTTGGCGCTTGTAATTTTGACGCGATCAGGTTTAATGATTACGCTGCATCTGAGATGCTTAATAAGAGGATGGCTGAATATACAAAAGCTGTTGTTAATGGCAGGCCTCAAATTCATATATCATTAATCGTGGATGTTTCTCCAAACTGTGACTGCCATGGCGAAAATGACGCTCCAATTCTTCCAAACATTGGTATGTTTGTATCGTTTGATCCTCTCGCTCTTGATCAAGCTTGTGTTGACGCCTGTCTAAACGCAGAGCCGCTTCCGCACTGTCAGCTTTCAGATAATATGTCAAAGAAAGACTTTGTAGATAAGCATGATCATTTTACAAACTCGACTCCTGAATCTGAATGGAAAACATGTCTTGAGCATGCTGAAAAGATTGGTCTTGGGACAAGAAGTTATGACGTAATCAAAATGTAAAATCTATGGCCTCGTATTGTTATTTGATTGCTTGATCTCAGCAAAACAGTATAATGACAATAGCCTGATATTGCTTGCGCTTTAGTCGGCAACGTTCAACTTTTTAATTGGAGAAATTTTTAATGAAGAAGGTTTTACTAATAATTTTACTTTTTATCATTCCTTTTGTGGGTTGTTTTGCCGACGATGGAGCTTTGGTAGAGCTTGGTTATGTTTTTAGCCTTATGTCTGAAGATGGTGGTTTTAATAATCCTTTTAGTACTATCTCTGAGAATGGACTGTCCAGTCTTGCTGAAACAGCTGAGATATCATTCGGTTACTCGTTTTTAAATAATGAAGTTTTTCTAACACTTCATTATGCCACAGAAAATTTTGTGACGCTCAATTACAGAAGGCTTTTTACATTTCGAGATAGATTTTCTCTGGGAGTTCAAGCTGGGATAGGTACTGATATGGATGATTCTTCATTTACATATCCTTACCTTGGCGGAGGAGTTGTCTTAAAATATCTCCTCCTTGAGGAACATGGTTTAAGCCTATATGTAAATCCTTGTGTTTGGACAAATGCGATTGCTTCAGGCGAAGATACTGTTTTTGTTTTTATACCAGTTGGTGTATCTATCACAATTCCTAACAAGCCTAAAAACGCCGGGCCGAAAGAAATTGAACTAAAAGAAGAGAGCGAACCTGAGGTAGAGGAGTAATTATCCTCCTATTCCTATTAGAGCCGCTCCGGTAATAGACAAAATTATTCCAACGATTCTTATAAAAGTAAGTTTTTCATGTATGAAAAGTCTTTGTAGTATTACAGTTGGAGCTGGATAAAGCGCGGAAAGAACTACGGCTATAATTAGATAGCCGGTACGTGAGGCTAGCAGATAGAATATATTTGCTGCCATATCTATTATTCCGCTTAGAATTGTTAATTTTCTGGTTCCTTTTTCAAGGCAAATTTTATTTTTCCTAAACAATAATATTGAAAATGATAGTAGAAGGCTACCGAATTTTGCTGCTGCCAGAGGCCACATTCCAGATGTCTCAGAAGTTTGAGAAAGCAGAATGAAAAATCCTCCAAAAAATGTTCCGGCTAATAGCCCATATTGTAAGGATTTTATTGTGTGATCCTCTTTCTCTCCTTTCTCCCAGGAGAGAAAGATTATTGCGGGAATAGAAAATGCAATTCCTATCCATGTTAGTATTGGAGGTCTTTCTCCAATAAGAAGGCCAAATATAACCGGGATTATTGCGCCTGCAAGAGCTGCGGATGGTGATACTATTGATACCTTTCCGCAAGAGAGGCCTTTATACAAAATTAGAAGTCCTGTAACTCCAGAGAAGCCGCTTGCTATTCCCCATAAAATATCTACGAGCCCTACATTTGTTGAGCCTAGAATGAGTGCCGCTATTGCGGCCATAATAAGTCCGGTTAACTGAGTCCATATTGCTGTGGTTGTTACCGCATTTTTACGTGAAGAAAACCCTCCCATAAAATCAGCTGTTCCATAAGCTGCTGCGGAGAGAAGGGCATATATAATTACCATTTGAGGATAATATCAGTTTTTCTTAATAAATCAAATAAAAACTATTTTGGAATATTGTAAAAATTTTTTGGTAATTTATAAAATAGGAATTTTGCCTTCCTTTATTAAATCAAGAATACAATTTACAATCTCTGGATCTAATTGGGTTCCTGAGGCTTTTTTCAGTTCTTCAATAATTGCTTCGGTAGGCATTCCCTTTCTGTATGAGCGGGTAGAGCCCATTGCGTCGTATGTGTCTGCTACTGAAATAATTCTTACTGAGATTGGTATTTCTTCATATTTTAAGCCTTTAGGGTATCCTGTTCCATCAATTTTTTCATGATGATATTCTGCTCCAAGCGCAAGATCCGGAAAAATATTAATATTAGATAGAATGTCGTATCCCATTTCTGTATGACTTTTCATGACTTTATATTCATCATCATTGAGCTGTTCTTTTTTGTTAAGAATCTCATCTGGGATTATCAGTTTTCCAACATCGTGAAGCATTGCAATATTATAGAATTTTTCTATTTCTTCCTTTGAGAACCCCATTCGTTTTGCAATGAGAGCGGTATATTTTGCTACTCTGACAGAATGACCAACTGTATAATTATCTTTATAGTCAATTGTTTTTGAAAAGGCCGCAATAACCTGTTGTAACAACATCTTGTCTCTGGCTTCTTTATCCCTTAAGCGTTTTGTTTTTATTCTGTAAAATATGTAGGCCGCCAAAAGAGAAATCAGCATGATGGTTGCCAGCATGCTGATAAAAAACCATACTGTTTCTATAAATTTTTTCTTTTTTATAATAGTAAATTCAATTTCGTTATTTTTGGTATTTGTCTCATTGTTCTTGGCGATTAGGTGAAAAACATATTTACCACCTTGAAGATTTGTGTAAGTAATCGGTGATAGTTTTGTTCTTGTTGTTGTATTTGTTTGAGTGTCAAATCCTTCAAGATTATATTCTACTTTTTGATCTTTAAGTATATTTGAAAGAACATAGCAATTCATTGTTAATCTATGACATTGTTTTTGAATCTTTATTTTTTCTCCAGGAGAAATGAAATACCTTTCACCATCTATTATTATTTGTGGAATGGATAAGCGGACAGGATTAGTCTTTGTGTTTTTGTTAGCATTCAAGCTTATTGTAAAGACCCCACTGGCTCCTGCTACATATAACATTTTATCAGAATCCAGCAAGCTTTTTGAGTTTGCGGTCGCGTATGAGGGGAGTCCGTCATTGATTCCATAATATTTATAATTATCAAGATTATTATTGTATAGATCTGTTTTATTTAAAGTGTAGATCCCGTTTCCTCCAAGAATCCAGGATTTGTCACCAGAGAAAAAGATATCAAAGTTATTATGGTATGGAAAGTTTGTTATATTATGAATTACATCATCTGAAAGATATGAAATGCTGTTTCCGGTAATAAGCCAATAAATAGGTTGATCTGGATCTTTTTTTATTTGTAAAATTACGCCGGACTTTAAGCCGTTTTCTTCTGTTAGATTTATAATTATTCCAGTTGGATGTATTATGTAGATTCCTCCTCCGTCACTTCCTGCATAAATTACTCCATCTTTACCTTCGCAAATTGATAAAATCGAGTTATTAAAAAGACCATCTTCAGAGGTGTGTTTAGCTATAACCTTATCATCTTTTATTATATTGACTCCGCCATCACTGGCCACCGCAATATTTCCGTTGGACATTTCAATCATTGATCTAACTCTATTGGAACATAGTCCTTTATCAGTGTTTATACTTGTAATGTTAAAATTACTGTCAGATTTTAATAAGCCATAATTACTGAATGTACAAATCCAAATATTGTCTTTTGAGTCAACTGAGATGCTTCTTATTCTCGTTTTTGCAAGAGCTGATGTAAGCTTGTTTTCTATTATTTGGTTATTTTTATCAAGAATATGTAGACCAGTATCTGTTCCTATATACAAATTGTCATGATACTTGGCTATTGCATTAACAACAAAATTAGAAAGGCCTGCTCTTTGACTTATATTGTTAAACGGATTTTCTACAATCTTCATAACTCCTTGACGAGAAGAGACAAACCACAGATTGCTTTCATAGTCTATCATCATATTTTCAACAGAATTATCCATCTGTGAATTATGCAGCTTAACCAAGTCTCCATCTTTTGTTAAACATTCAATACCATTATCAGCACATATCCATAAGTTGCCGGCCTGTTCCGGGTAGACTTTGTTAATATTTCGTAGTTCCCCTGTTGAGAAAGTATTAAGCTCTTTTTCTTTAGAGTCTAAATCCATTATTCCAATAATGTTTTTTACTGTTCCTATGTATATTTTTCCTGTTTTGTTTTTATCCAGAAAAATAGATCTGACTTTAGGAATATCAAGTTCTGAGGCCTTGAAGTAATTTGTAATTGATAGATCCTGTATTATAAAAATATCACCATTAGATGTGTTTCCGGCAATTCTTCCGTTAGGATCACAATCAAGATTTCTAATATATTGAGAGGATACTCTTTCATCTTTGAATTCATGAAGGTTTAAAGATTTGTCTATGTAGTAAAGGCCTTTTCTTGTTCCAAATATAATGTTCCCATTGTTATCTTCGGTTATAGTTTTTACTGAAAAAGATTTTATTCCGCTGTCTTTTCCCCATGAAGTAAAATTTCCATTCTGATACATTGCAAGGCCTCTGTCGTTAGAGCCTATCCATAAACGATTTTGTGTATCAGCAAATAATGAAATAACGCTTGTAAGGTTTTCAGCACGCATTATTTCAAACTTTCTTCCGTCAAATCTGAATAACCCGCTATAATCTCCAATCCAGATGAATCCGTCAGATGTTTGTACAATGGCTCTTGCTCCGGAGACCGGATATCCCTCATTTACATTATATAATGAACAAGAATAACCTTTTCCTGAAATAATATTATTGGACACATCGGCAAATAAAATGGATGCTGTATATGATGAAATTAGTACTGCAAAAAGTAAGAACAAGAATCTTTTCAATTTTTTTCTCTCAAATAGATAAATAAAGTTTTTAGTAATTAGTTTTCAGTTATAACGTTTTTACCGCCGCCATTCTACCTCTGGTAAAGTGTTATAGTCAACTTTTACGTGGCTTGAAATCCTATAAAAATTGTAATAAATACCAATCTTTTTTATTCGCCGGGAAGGTTTAATACCCCGCAGCTCTACTGCGGAATCTTCTATTTGGAAAGAGTATTTTTGTGTTGGGTATGAACCTGACCGTCTAAACCAATTCCTTGCAGAACCAACCATACTTCGGAGCTCTGCTCCGTAGTTGTTGATTAGAGGGCCTTACTATAAAATAAAGTCTCCAGATTTGTAGATAGTTGTTCTATATAAATGTTTATATCGTAATGCGCCTTTTATAATTTTATACAATGAAGAATATTTTTTATAAAATTATGCATGATAGCATAGTATTGTTTAATATCTTCCTATTATTTAATAAATCATTTGACAGAAAATATAAGTTTTTCTACCATTTCTTTTATAGATTTTTTCATAAAAAACAAAATTTTCTTATTTTTTTGTGGGACTCAGAAAAGGGATGTGTAATGACTGATATGACAAAACTTGTTAGGCTGGAAGAATCAAGGACAACAGAAGCTCTTGAAATTTTGACCGATGCTTTTGCGGGGGATCCACTTTTTAAGACGTGGGGTGTTAGTCGCAGGCTTATCACAAAAATGTTTAGGCATCCATTGATGACAGGTTTTCAATGCGGTGATGTTTTTACTGTGAATGGAGATCTTGAAAGCATTATGATTGTAACTCCATCAGACAAAATACAAATAGCCTTTCAACAATTTGTTCGTAATGGTCTTTTGGGCTCTGTTATAGATATTCTTCCTTTGCTATTCAAAAAGAGAACATGGCCTTTATTGCGGGCTCTAAATATTATTGAAAAAGATAAGAAGACTCTGGATATAGGGCCTTATATCTATCTCTATATTCTGGCTATACATCAGTCAGGACAGGGGAAAGGTCTTGGTTCTTTTTTGATGAAGACTCTTTGTCAGCAGGCTGACAAAGAAGGTAAGGCGGTTTATCTTGAAACCCAGACCTCTGAAAATGTACGATTTTATCAGAAATTCGGTTTTGAAATCTTGAAAGAAATTCCTGTTGATAATGACTTTTCTCTTTGGGAAATGGTCCGGTTCGCAAAATAAAAAATAGTTATCTCTATATTTAGAGAAGTATAATGACGGGATGTTTTATTCCATCCTTAAAGCTCTCATAGGGCAAAAACGTACACATTTTCCGCATTTTATGCACTTTTGCTGATCTACAACAGGAGCATCAAATCCTTTCTGGCTTAAAGCGTTTACTGGACAAACCTTTACAGACGGGCAGGGATGGTTCTGTGGACATCTGTTTATTTTTACTGTCAGAACTTTATTTTCATTATTATTGTGTCTTGCGTTAAACATAGATACCTCTTTTTTCTTGTATATATGCATAATAATATATATGGAAATATTGAATGTGTCTACTAAAGGCTGTCTTTTTGTATGGTTTTGGACATAATGATGACAACCTGTCTAATTTTGCACATTGGCCAACAATCTTTCGGTAGTTAATTCTGATCAATTAATTAATCTTTAAAAAAGCATTTACATTAAAAGATTTTTTAAGGACAGGAGAATAAACAATGATGCTTAAAAAAGAGTTTCTTAAGTATTTTTTTATTATAGCTTTTATGTCGGGATCATTCTTGGCTCTCAATGCTTTTTTCAATTCTAAAGAAATTATTACTTACGAAGCCCCTCCCGCAATTGTAGAGATCAGTAAACCTGAATACATGGATATAGAAAAATGCCTTATGCTTAATGGGCATATTGAAGCTGAAGCAATGATTCCGGTTATTCCATTTGTTAATGGAACAATAATTGAATACAACGCAAAACTTGGCGAGTATGTTGAAAAGAATGATATCCTTGCAAGGATAGATCCAGAACCATTTGAATTTAAAATGTCTCAGGCCGAAGCGGCATATTTGGGATATCAACAAACATTTGAGCGAGTCTCATCTCTGCATAAGGTCGGGGCGGTTACACAGCAGGAGTATGATACTGTATCGGCTCAGAGAGATGCCGCAAAGGCTCAGTATGAACTTGCAAAACTCCAATTGTCATATGCGACAGTTGAAGCGCCTGTGGGAGGAACAGTTTTAACTGCTCCGCAATCAGTTGGTAGTGTTGGGAATACTCAACAGCCAGTTGCTGTTCTTGGTAGTTTGGATGCTCTTGTTGTAAGACTTCATGTTCCGGAAATATATTTTGATATTTTTTCATCTGCTGAAAACTCTTTGGAGGCCTATGTCGTAAGACAGGCAGGAGGCCTTACTGTCGCGGCAGAGATTGATACAATTGCGCCCTATGTTGAGCCCACAGCAAAAACATTTGAGGTTAAGTTTAAACTGATAGAGCGGCTTGATGCGTTTAGACCCGGAATGTATATAAAAACAAAGGTCGTTTATAAAAAACACAGTAACGTTCCGGTTATTCCAAATACTGCAAGAAAGTTTGACGGTTCTGTATATCTTTATGATAAAGATAATAAAACTGTAAAATGGACAAAAATTAATCCTGAAATAGAAACAGATGATTACTTCATGGTTTCTGACGAATTCTCAGACAGCTACTTTGTTGTAAGCGGACAGCACTCTCTTGAAGATGGAGAGGTTGTAAAGATAAAGAGCGAAGGATAGCCCATAAAGATTTTAGAAATTTCGGTTCAGCATTCTGTTGTAGTGTATATGTTCTCAATTTTCAACTCAGTATTAGAATCTTATATTTACTCTCCTTCTATGCTATTGTTGGGAGAGTTATAGTTGTTCTTTTTGGTGATATTTTCTATTCTGTTATGTGTATGAAAAAGCGTGCTGAATATAAAAGTTCAATAAGGTCAAAAAAGTTAATAAGAGAAGCATATATAGAGCTTTTACAGGAAAAAAGTACAACAGATAAAATAACTGTTACAGATATTGTAAAAAAAGCAGATATAAATCGTGGCACATTTTATAATCATTATGATTATCCACGTGAAATTCTTGAACAGATGCAGGATGAACTTTTAAACAAAATGGCAGAGTTTATTGGAGAATTCCGTGACGAAAATCTTTTTGAAGATCCGCTGCCTCTGCTTAAAAAGGCTGCTCTGTATTTTTCGGAAAATATTGAAGTCCACAAAAAACTTATTAATACAAGAGAACTGGAAATATTTATTGCTACCCTGAAAGATGTTTTTGTTGAAAAAATATATACAGACATAAATTTGCCGGAAACTCTAAAGAATGATCATAGACTTTCTGTTATGGCTAATTTCATTTCAGGTGGGATAGTTAATCTTTATCAGGCCTGGCTTAAGGGAAAATTGGATTGTTCTCTTGATGAGCTTTTTGTTTTGATAAGCGAGTTGATTAAAACCAATATTGATTTTTTTAACTAAAGAAGTTTTCTATAAAGATTCTGTTATAACTGTATATACTATAACAAATTATTAGTGTAGTTCGTTTGTCTCGTTCACTTTTCTAAAAAAAACTTTAAATTATTTATAAAGATTTTGCTCTCTATTTTCTTGCCTTTCTAAGGAGTTTCTTCTTCTCTTGTTGATTATTTCAAATAAAATTTAATTCGTTTTTGTTTTGCAAAAAGTTTTTTTGGAATTTCAATCAAAAAAAACAAACAAAAAAATGAGAATTTGTTCGTTTTTGTACAAATCCGGCGATCCTTTGTTCATCAAAATTTTTTTATTTAATTATATTTCGAACAAAGAAGTTTTAGATTTCTTTATGAATAAGAATGATGCATTTCTGCTAATCAAATCTGATTATCAAAAATGTCTGATATAAATTGTAAATAATAAGAAACGAGGAGATAGATGGCTAAACCAAAACGCAGTTTAAAGAAGATGATAATAAAATACCTTATCCTTGCGGCCGTTCTTGCTGGAATATTTTTCGGTCTAAGAGCATTTTTCAGCAGTAAGGAAATAATCGAATATGATGCTCCAAAGCCTGTTGTTGAAGTAAGCAAACCAGAATACAAAACAATGGAAAGCAGTCTTATTTTAAATGGGCATGTTGAAGCAGAATCCATGATTCCTGTTGTTCCATTTGTTAATGGAACAATCGTTGAGTACAACGCAAGAGCAGGCGAGTATGTAGAAGAAGATCAGGTTCTGGCAGAAATAGACCCGGAACCCTTTGAATTTCAGGTAACACAGGCAAAGGCCGCGTATTTTGGATACCAAAGTACTTATGACAGGGTTTCGGCCTTATGGGACGTAAAGGCTGTTACTCAGCAAGAGTATGATACTGTCTGCGCCCAGAGAGATGCCGCAAAGGCACAGTATGAACTTGCCAAGCTTCAGCTTTCATACGCGACAGTTACCGCCCCTGTTGCCGGAACAGTTTTGATGGCTCCTCAGGCTGTTGGAAGTATAGGCAATACCAAGCAGCCAGTGGCTGTTCTTGCAAGTTTAGACAATCTTGTTGTTAGACTTCAGGTTCCTGAAAGATATTTTGATTTATTTTCTCAGCAGAAAATGGAGCTGGAAGCTTTTGTAATAAGAGAATCCGACAATGCTCCGGATGGAGAACTTATTGCGCCGGCAATAATAGAAACTATAGCTCCATACGTTGAACCTACAGCAAAAACTTTTGAGGTTAAGTTCAGGCTGAAAGAAGACTTAGACCTTTTTCGACCTGGAATGTACGTAAAGGCCAAGATTGTTTATCAGCGCAGAGCAGGTGTTCCTGCCTTGCCGGAGACTGCTAAAAAGTTAGATGGCTCTGTATATCTATATGATGAAGAAACAACAAAGGTTTCATGGATAAATTTTGTTCCTGAGATAGAAAGTGATGGATATTTTTCTGTACCGGATGAATATGCTGAAAACTTCTTTGTAATAAGCGGGCAGAACTCTCTTATAGATGGACAGCCTGTAAGTGTGAAGGAAGAAGAGTAACAGTATGAAAGTTTCAAAATTTTCCGTTCAACATACGGTTATAACCGGTATGATTCTTATTACCATTGTTGTATTTGGAATTTACAGTCTTGTCGGAATGAACATTGCTTTTATCAGTGATATCAGCTCTCCTACTGTTGTAGTTGTTGCAATTTATCCAGGAGCGTCTGCGAAAGACCTTACCACAGATGTAGTTGATGTTTTCGAGGATGATTTTGTAACCCTGCCGAATTTTAAGAGTGTCGATTCTGTTGCTAAAAACTCATATGGTATAATTACAATTACTTATAACGATGGTGTTGATCCATATGATCAGCTTGAGGAAGTACGTAACCGAATATCGCAATTGCAAAGTGATTTGCCGGATGGCCTTCAAGGAACTCCGGAAGCCTTTGTTGGAGGTTCCGATCTTTTACCTATCGCCTCTTTTACGGTTGAAGGTGGAAATGATGTTGGTGCCCTTACAAATTATTTGGAAGAGGATCTTAAGCCCCAGATAACAAGGATTCCTGGTGTTTCTACAGTAAAGATTAGTGGTGGAAAGGATGTTCAGCTTAATATTAAATTGAGGGTTGACGATCTTGCATCGAAGAATATCTCCATTACACAAATCTATCAGGTTTTATCATACAGTAATATAAATTTGCCGCTTGGTAATGGTGAATATAACGGCCGAACGATTGATTTCAGGTACGATGGTTCTTATGAGAACCTTGATGAAATTAAAGATGTTCCTGTTGGCTCGACAGATGATAAGCAAATTATTTACCTGAGTGATGTTGCTGACGTTTCGCTTGGTTATCCTGAAGAAGACTATTATGTTTCGAGTGGTGACAAAGATGTTGTCATGGTTGAGATAATGAAGCGAAGTGATGGTAATACTGTAGAGATTACCAAGCAGTTAAAAAAGATTCTTAAAAAATCTTCTGACAGCACAGACGGAACCATTTCATACAGGATGATAAGTGATGATAGTAAGACTGTTTCAGCTTCATTGAACACGGTTATTCAGTCAGGACTTATGGGAGTTCTGATAGCAATTATCACTGTATTTATATTTCTTAATGATATTATGGCCACTATTATTATTGGACTTTCAATTCCTCTTTCAATACTTGTTGCTTTTATAGGTATGAAGGTTGTTGGAATCAGTATTAACCTGATGTCATTAAGTGGATTGGTTGTTGCGCTTGGTTCGATTGTTGGTGGAGCTATTGTTGTTCTTGAGCAGGTCTACCGTTATTATCAGGATTTAAATGATGACGGTACTCCAAGGATTCCATTAAATCAATGTATTTACCGTGGAAGTGATGAGGTCGGAAAATCTGTTTTAGGTTCTACAATGACAACGGTTGTCGTATTTATACCAATAGCGATGTTAAATGGAATTGTTGGACAGATTTTGTTTGATGTTTCAATGACATTTATGATGGCTCTTCTTGCCAGTATGGTTGTTGCAATTTTCTTTGTTCCGTTTTTTCTTAAAGTTCTTCTTAAAGATGATAAACGAAAGAAGCCTCGAAAATCTTTCATCCTTAAAGGAATAGACAAACTTGAAAATCTTTATAAGAACTCGCTTGATTTTGTTTTGGAGGATTACAAGTTTATTATCATAATTGGACTCTGTATCATGGCTTTGACCGTTTATAGTGTTTTCCAGCTTTCGGTCAGTTTTATTCCATCAACAGATAATAGTGACTTTTATGTATCAATATCTTTTCCGGAAGGATATTCTCTTGATCAAACTAAAGAAGGTATGAGAGAGGCTGAAGAGGTTTTAAAGAAAAATGTTCCGGAAATAAACAGTATTGTAGTTTTTTCCGGTAAAGAAGATGATCCTGAGGCTGAACTTGCTGTTCCCAATAAGGGATATATGCATGTTGTTCTTGTTCCAGTTGCCCAGAGAAACCGAGATATTCATGACATTATTAGAAAATCGCAGGTTGATTTAAAAGGCTCTATTCCTGACGCTGATGTAGAAGTTACCAATGGAGGTTTTGATAAACTTGTTGGTTATGTTTCCGGTGGTGGTGGATACGGTTTAACACTTGTTGGAACAGATGAAATTGTTCTTTACAAGACAGCTCTTAAAATAGAAGAAAAGCTAAAAAGTGATCCTGAGATCATGGCAACAGCCTTAAACGCTTCTTATGATACAGAGACTGCTGTTATAGATGTTACATACGATTATCTTTCAAATATCGGCCTTACAAGTTATGAGGCAGGAATTGCTACTGCTATTCTTTTTAATGGTGTAGATATTGGTAAATATTCTGATGATACAACCGGAGATCGTTATGATCTTCATCTGTTCAGTGATGTTTCTGATGCTCCAATAGATTCAAATACTCTGAATAACTTGCAGATTATAAGTCAGGCAACAGGAAATACCATCAATTTCAGTAACATTGCCGAGCTAAAAACAGAAAAAGCGCCAAACCAGATAAATCATAAAGACAGAGCTCAGACAATTACTATAAGCGGTATAACGACTGGAGAAAGTACAATGGGAGTTTCTCAGCGAATGAGTTCTTATCTTGCCGCGAATCCTCTTCCTCAGGGGATAGAGCAGAAAGTCGGAGGTATTGGAGAACTTTTGAATGATTCAATTGCTCCAATGTTAAGTGCTCTGGCAATATCGGTCTTTCTGGTGTATTTTGTAATGGTAGTACAGTTTGAAAAGTTTACACAACCTTTGTTGATTCTTGTCACAATACCGTTTTGTATAATTGGTGTTGTTATCGCTCTATTAATTTTTAATTCATCTTTGAGTCTGCTTTCCATGCTTGGAATTATCTCTCTTGGAGGAATGACGGTTAATAATGGTATTATTCTTATTGACTATATGAATATGCTTAGAACTCAAAAGCGGGAAGAAATATTAACAAGGAATGGTGTCGAATTTGATGAAGATACCAAGCTTCTTGGTTTGTTATCTTTTTCAGAAGAGCATAGTGCTCTTGTTTATGCTATTACCTTTGGAGCTTCAAGCCGTCTTAGACCAATTCTAATGACGACCTTATCTACAATGCTTGGAGTTCTTCCTATGGCAGTTGCTTCTGGTGAAGGTGCTGAAATCTATGCTCCTCTTGGACAGGCTATTGCTGGAGGGCTCATAACCAGTACTATAATTACTGTATACCTTATCCCAATACTCTATTATATGCTCGAAAGAAGACTTCTTAGAATATCTTACAAACGAATGGATAAAAGCATTGAGCTTGATCCGGAAGAACCGGAACAGGTTGATGTTGATGATATAACAGCCGGAACAATGCTCCCGGTAGAATGAGAAATGATTGGAGGAAAATGATCATGATTCTGACTAAATATAAAGATCGAAATAAAACGATCAATCTTTTTAAAACTATTATTTTCATGCTGCTGCCAGCAGCTGTCATACTTTTTAATACCGGGTGCTCGGTTGTTTTTACATGTTCCATGACAGGATCTATTGTGGATTCTGAAAAATACGATAACGGAGATGAAGACTCCGGAATTGACGATCTTTCTGTGTTTTTATATACCGATGAAGATGATTGTAATGAAGATTTACTCGCGTGGTCTATAGATAACTCTGTAACTCCAGATAATCCCTCAAGTGGGGATCCAAAGTATTTTATAGAGACAACAACTGATGATTCTGGTGATTATACTTTCAATGGCCTAATCTGGAATGAGTTGTTTTCTGAATACGGAAAATCAGGCGACCGTAAAGAAGTTTTTCTTCTCTTTTATCATAAAAACTATGGGCTTTGTTCTAATCCTACTCCGGTTTATGTTGTATCTGATGTAACAAATAGGGTTTCTGTAATTCAGCTTGATAAGATTATGAATACAGCTGATATCAATGGAACCATATACGGTAAAGATACAAGTGCTGTATTGGCAAATGTAACAGTAAACATTTGGGTTCCTACAAGCTGGACGTATGATTCTGATGGAAATGTTGATACCAGCAGCTTTGAATGGGATGAAGATCCTTCCTATACCGCGTTAAGTGATGAATCAGGAGAGTGGTCTCAGGAAATTGCATATTATATGAAACCCTCAAGTTCTAGTAATAATGGCACAACTATAGTAAGACTTACATATGATGCTGGAGGTTATGTTGCTGATAACGCGGCAGATTCAGATATCACTGATGGCGGCTGGGATATAAATGCTGATGGAACAATAGACTCCGGGGAAGATGATGGTTATTACCAGACTGATGAAATAACAAAAGGAACTTCAACAGAGCTTAATGATATATATCTTGCAAATGAATACAACACCGCAACTATCTCTGGTTCAGTTGTTAACACTGCTGGTAGTAATGAAGATGGGGTTACTGTAGAAATCTATGTACCTGATTCATGGTCCTATACTAGTACTTCTGAAACAAGTATCGATGAAAATAGCATCACTTGGCCGGAAAATCCAAGTTACACTGTTACAACTGATGAAGATGGAGAGTATACACAGGCTATTCAATTTGACAGACTACCCTCTGAGCACAATAATTATGGAACTACAAAAATACGTATTATTTACAAAAAAGATAATTATATTATAGATAGTTCAACAGACAGCGCTTTAACTGACGGTGGATGGGATATGGATGATGATGGTACTACTGAAACTACTGAGGATGATGCGTATTATGAGCCTTCTATTGTTTATGATGGAGAAACATATGACTATGACTCAATAACCATTAAACAAACCCGTTTTACTGAGGATTTAACTGGTCAAGTTCAAAAAAGCTCTAGTGATACTACAGGTGTAAATGGTGTTGAGGTTTGGATGTTTTTTAATGTTTCATCTGCTCCTTCTTCAGGTGATGAGCCTGATTATACAACAACTACAAGCACTCAGGTTCTTACAACAGATGAAGTCGAAAAAGGGTATTTTTCGTTTTCAGACTTACAATGGACAGATGAGAGTTATACTGGAAACCAGAGCAAAGTTACATGTTATGTATACCTCCCAACAACTTCTGAGCAGGAAAGTGGTTCTTATGCTGCTGGCGGAGGAACATTGAAAAAATATCTGATGACATCAGATTCTGATAATAATGTAACGCTTGCACAATAATTAAGGGATAAGAAGATGATTAAAACCGGAAAACTATCGGTAAAAAATAAATTACTCTTTTTTATTGTTCTATGTTTGACTGCTACTTCACTTTTTGCGGAGCAGCAGTCAACACAGGATGAAAAAGAGCAGCTAAAAGTAGGCGGATACACTCCTGAATATCTATTCCAGTCCGCAATAGATAATAATGTTCAGCTCCAATTGTTAAATGTTGAAAAGAGCCAATCTGAGATCGATGTTAAAAATGCTAAGGCAAAGAGATTTCCATCTGTAGATTTTCAAACAACCATGTCTTATTTGAATAATCCTTTGATGGATCCTATAACTGTAACGGCTGGAGAATATGGTTCATATGAGTTAAACGGAGAAACAATTCTTATTCCTTCAGAGGACATCGTTCTTTATGAAGGGATGGAA
>JAQQAK010000115.1 GCA_028527945.1 Spirochaetaceae bacterium | reverse complement strand
GAGTGAAGCACCAGAATGTTTGACGGCATTATTAACAGCTTCCTGAACAATTCGAAAAAGCTCCATAGCACGCTCAGTAGAAAGTGAATCAAGCCTGGAATCACCATAAAAATCTATACTCATCCCGGCAGGAGCAATAATATCACGGCAGAGTCCATCTATGGTATTTGTAAATCCTTCTCGTTCCATCCCCAAAGGCAAAAGTCCTCTGGTAATTCGTTTTGCACGTAATATTGATTCTTTTAGAAGACCATTAATAAATTCCGCAGCTTGAACAGATTCTTCAGGCAAATCAGAAAAACTATGGAAAAAAGCACTTAGGTACATAGAAATTCCAGCCAGATGCTGGCATAAATCGTCATGAAGATCCTGGCCAATCCGCTCCATAGTATGTTTAGAAATATCTGCGACCTCATTTTCCAACCTTATCCTATTTGATATTTCCTGTTTGAGATCGTTATTTAACAGAGTTAATTCCTTAGTTCTATATTCTACCTCTTCAACAAGACTTTTTTCATGCGATCTTACCTGACTAAGCAAAACTGCCCCCTGCATAGAACTGGCGACCTGTCTTGGTAATGCATCATAAATCTCTATATCAGGATGATTTCCTGGAAGAATCATATGCCCAATAGGATTATTTTGAAAATATAGCGGAGTAAACATCCATGAAAGGCAATCAGAGTTTTGAAGTTCACTACTAATATCCGGTAAAATTTTATGATTGTTAAATCTAACAGAATTCGCATCATATTTACCGTCTTTTAATCTGAAAACGAGATTAAAGTCTGAAAGCTGCTCATTATTCCAGTCGTTATACATAACTATAAAACCATGTTTAAAACCAAGCAGTATTAGTCCATTTGCAATTCTTTTAAAAAGTTCAGAAAACTCAAATGTTCCTGCAAGAGAAACTCCTACTTCTCTTAAATGTACCCCACTTTCCTGTTTTCGTATTCTAAGTTTTATAAGGTATTTTGTTCGGTATTCCCACAAAAGCCTTCGTGAAATACCAAGGGTTTTATGCCAACTGCCATAAGCAGTCTCTATAGAAAAATCCAATTCGTTTAATTTTTCATCTAAAATAACATAATCTCGGTTATTAAATACTGATGAATTAATAAGACTTTCAACCTCTTTTAGAAAATCTTCATGATTATCATTATTATAAAGAAGCTGAAGTTTTTCAGGATTAACAAGCTCTTGCTTTGTTTTATATAATTCCTGTTTGGACAAAAAATTAATTGAACTGGAGAGATTTTCCGTATTAAGCCTACAGCCACATGACTGTCTAAAAACAGGAACACATTTAAATGTAATATCCCGAGCAAGATCTCCATCCATTAGGCGGTAGAGTTCCTGAACAGCAGCCGCACCCATCTGAAATAGAGGCTGACGTATTGTAGTTAACGCAGGAGAGCAATATTCAGCTTCTTCAATTCCGTCAAAACCACAAATGGAAACCATATTGGGAACAGATATTCCATGAATAGAAAGCTCCTCAATTGCGCCTATAGCCATGCGATCGTTCAGACAAATAATAGCATCAAATGGATAACCGGACGATAATAGTTTTTTAACAGAATCTCTTCCTGAAGACTGCAGAAAATTACCATATAATTGCAACTCACTACCAACACTTACACCAAAGTCAGACAAAGCCTCAACAACAGTATGTCGCCTTGCCTCAGACTCAGGATGCTGAGCAGGCCCTGCGATAATCGCAAAATATTTTCGTTTATGCTCAACTACAAGATGTTTTACCTGCTGATAAAGAGCCTCTTTTCCATCAACACAAATATTACCAACGCCATCAATCTTTACCCCTATAGAAATTTTGGGAATTGAAGGACGAGATTCAAAAATTGATTTCAGCTCTGATAGCTGAAGCGATGATGAGACAACCGATGAAATAATTATAAAACCATCAAAATTACCAGAATCTGCTAATCTATACGAAAGTTCAGATAAACGGTTGAGACTCTCTGAGGTTCCCATTCCGTTTACCATAAAACAAACAAGCTGTTTTGAATATTTTTCAGCCTCTGACGCTATTCCACGCCAGAGTTCTGTCTGATAGGCTTCTTTTATATCAGAGCCAAGAACAGCTATTCGATTTTGAACAATCTTTTTATCCTTAACACTTCTCATTGACAATTAGTACAGGAGAATGGTTTAGCAGGAAGATTAGCTGAATTGAAAAGGTTGACCTTACAATAATCTTTCTCAGCAAACTTTATTGAAAGATCTTTTGCAGACTTAAAATATTCCCCTTCCAAAACTATTTTATTCCCATCAACTGCTGTTGTAAAATCTTTAAGGAGCATACCATTATCATAGACTTCAAGTGAATCAATGACTTTACCTTCAACCTTTAGACCTCTGGCACAATTTGCAAAAAATAATTCAAGCTTTGCCCCATCTTTTTTAGCAGACTCAAACTCGGGTGAATCACAAAAAACGGTTTTATTATAAACATGACCTTCTGCCAAAAGAGCCAAACGCTCGCCTACTATTTTTTTATTTTTTGGGTGTATATCAAACTCCATGCCAGAATCCATTATTGAAGCCATCCAGCAATTGTTTACTGTTTCAGAAACTTTTTGCTGCATTCGTCTAAGAACTGGATAACATTGAGCTCCACAATCCAGCCATTTATGAAATGGAGCAAGCTGAACAAATAGAAAAGGGAGTTCTTCTGCCCAAGTGTCACGCCAACATTGTATCAACGAAGATAGAACTTCATCATAAATTTCAGGATGCTTGTCATCAGATTCACCCTGATACCATAAGAATCCTCTAACAGCAAAAGGCGCAAGCTTTAATAGCATTGTATTATACAAACCACAAGGTCTATTTGGATCTTTAGGCCCCACAAGTGGTGGAGAATTATTGTAATCGGGACTCTTCATAAAGTCTTTCATTTCGTCTAATTCCATTCCAAACATCAATCTATCACCGACCTTGTCAGCAAACATATCATTTTTAATGTTCCATCTATTGGCAAAAAACTTTCTATTATATTCGTCTATATCAAGATTTTTCACAGCAGAATCATAATCTTTAAGCCAGATCTTTCCACTATTTGATTCTAAAGCCTTCCGGCTCATCCAGGCACAAGCAGGAGTACCACCCCAATTACAGCCAATAATTCCTACTGGGACATTAAGCTCTTTTTGTATTTTCTGAGCAAAATAGAAACCTACAGCACTAAAATACTCAAGGTTAGAAGGATTGCAAGTTCGCCAGAACCCATACTTTGAAAAATCATATTCATCCAATTCTTCTTCATAAGAGACTTCAGGATAATCAAAAAATCTAATTTCAGAATTCTCAGCGTATTTTATAGCCTCTGAAAAAGACTGTTCATAGCGCATAAAAAATTCCATATTTGACTGCCCTCCAGCAAGCCAAACTTCACCAATACATATATTTTTAAGTATTAGAGTCTCTTCTCTTGTTGATAGAGTAAGTGTTTCATTTGTTGAAACCGAGAGCGGCTCTAATTTTATAGACCATTTTTCATCTTTAACACGGGCTTCTGTAGTCTGCCCTTGAATAGAAATCTTTACTGTTGAGTTCTCAGGAGCACTGCCCCAAATTACAAAAGGTTTATCACGCTGAATAACCATATTGTCCTGAAATATTATTGAAGGTTTAAGAGTTGCCTTTTTCATAAATATAATCCCCGGAAATCAGGATAGAATATTATCTTTTTAAATTCAATATTATGTCCAAAGCAATAGCCACAACATTTCAGACTGTTTTACTAATAATTATATTTCGGCCTGATTCTTTGGCCTCATAAAGAGCACTGTCAGCAGTATTTACAAGATCCATTACAGTATATTCTTTAAAATTATAATATGTTGCGCACCCCAAACTTATTGTCACAAAGTTTGTAGCAGAGGCAGTATGAGGAATTTTAAGAATCCTTACAGCCTCAATCATCTCTTCAGCAAGAGATACGGCCGCAGAACATTCTGTTCCAGGAAGGATAGCGGAAAATTCCTCACCTCCATATCTGGCAAAGGTATCAATATTCCTCTTAATAGTACCGCTTGCAGCTTGAGCAACCTTTTTTAAAGCTTTATCTCCGGCAGTATGACCATAGGTATCGTTATATTTTTTAAAATAATCAATATCTATAATAAATAATGATATTGGAGCATTCTCCCGAATACTTCGACTCCAGTCTTTTTCAAGAATTTCATTGAAAAATCTTCTATTATAAACACCAGTTAAAGCATCCATATTGGACAACAACTCAAGTTGTTTATTTTTATTCTCTAGCTCACAATGAAGTTTTTCCAACTCAACAACCTTGGAATTCAGTTTTGAGGTGGTATCTTCCAGAGCATTTTTATGTTTATAAAGATCAATAAATATTGATACCTTGCTGTTCAGGATATGAGGCTCTATTGGTTTTCTAAGATAATCAACAGCTCCTGAGTCATACCCCTTAAAAACATGTTCTTTATTTATATTATTTGCTGTAACAAATATAATAGGAGTCTGCCTTGTTCGCTTATTACTTCTGAGAAGTACAGCGGTCTCATACCCATCCATTTCTGGCATCATTACATCCAGCAATATAAGACAAAAATCATTTTCCAAAACCATTTCCAAAGCCTTATTACCAGAATTTGCTTTATAAATATCAAGATCATCATGGCTATCTTCAAGAAGAGCTTCAAGAGCCATTAAGTTTTCCTGGCGGTCATCAACAAGTAGGATCTTCACAATTGCAGATCTCTGTAGTTCAAGCAGTAATCCCTGTTCTATTAGCGACTTTTTGTTATTCATGAAGCCACACCCTAAGCATAGAAAATAATTTATCCATATCTACTGGTTTTGCTAAATAATCATTAGCTCCGGCATCTATACATTTTTGTTTATCTCCCTTCATCGCTTTTGCGGTAAGCGCAAGAATTGGAAGATTTTCAAATTTCTTTATTTTACGGATTTCTCTGGTAGCCTCGTATCCATCCATTTCAGGCATCATAATATCCATCAGAACGAGATCTACAGAATTCATAATATTTAGTTTATCAAGAGCTTCTATTCCGTTTTTCGCAATTTCAACTTCAATCCCACGCTCTTCAAGAACACTCGAAAGAGCAAACACATTACGCATATCATCATCTACAAGCAGAATGTTTTTCCCTTCAAAAGCAACTCTAAAAGCCTCTGCGTCTTTAGACAAGGCAATATCCTGTTCATTATTCTTTTTCTGAAGTTCACTAAAAAGTTCTGAGACTTCTTCAACGAGCCGGTCTGAAGATCTCGCGCCTTTTATAATTATACTATCCGCATATTTATTAAGCCCGGCTTCTTCTTCCTGAGAAAGATCTCGCCCGGTATAAATTATTACAGGAATAGAGCTACATGTTTTTTTATTGTTGATCTGCTCAAGAATATCTCCTCCGGACATATCAGAAAGTCCAAGATCCAGTATTATACAGTCAAAGTTATTTTGGCTAATAAGTTCTAACGCGCTTCTGCCATCATAAGCACAAATTATTTCAAAATCAGCATCTTCAAACAAAGCCTTTATACTCTCTTGCTGAATCTTATCATCCTCAACAACAAGAAGACGTTTAACCTTTCCAAGAATAAGTTTTGACATGAGCGAAAGACAATCTTCCAACATAGACTCTTCTAAAGGTTTGGCAAGAAAGCTTGCAGCCCCATGTTTAACTGCCTCAAAACCGTCATCAGCCTCAGACATAAAACAAACTGGTATATCCTTCAGCTCAGGGGCCTCTTTTATTCTATCCAGAGCAGTCAAGCCAGTAATTCCAGGAAGAAAAAAATCTACCATGATTGCGTCTGGTTTATAATTGAATGCCATTTGAAGCCCAGTTTCACCATTCTCGGCAACAAGACATTTATACCCTCTCTCTCGAGCCTTTCTTATAATAGTTTTTGAGCATGAATCATCATCCTCTATAATGAGAAGAATATTATCGCCCTTCTTTAATTTATGACGATCATCCCGAACATAAGAAATATCATCTTCGCCATCGTTCAATGTATTCTGTGCTTTTCCAGAAAAAGATGCCGCCGATTGAGTTTCAAATATATTTCCATTTTCTGATAATGAGTTTGGATCTATTGGCAAAACTGCACTAATTGTAGTCCCCTTTCCAAGTTCACTCTCAAGCTCCAAATCACCCTTCATAAGCCGGGCTAGTTCACGTGAAATTGTAAGCCCAAGTCCTGTTCCACCATATTTTCTTGTAGTCTTACCGTCAGCCTGGGTAAAGGCCTCAAAGACAGCTGCCTGCTTATCTTTCGCAATTCCTATTCCAGTATCTCTAACTCTAAAAGCAATCTTGTTATCGTCAAGTCTTTCAATTTTTAATGTTACAGCTCCTCCTTTATCTGTAAACTTGAAAGCATTAGATAGGAGATTTCGAATTATTTGCTGAAGTCTATGTGAATCTGAAATAATCTGTTTCGGAACACCATCTTTTATTTCAATACAAAATGCAATGCCCTTATCAATAGCCTGGGCTTCAAAAACTCTGCTTAAATCTGCTGTAAAAGTAGAGAGCTCCATGCTATCCCAATTTATTTCTACACGTCCGGCTTCTACCTTAGAGAGATCCAGAATCTCATTAATAAGTACAAGGAGATCCGAGCCTGACGCGTTTATTGCTGTAGCAGATTCTACCTGCTTATCTGTAAGATTTTTGTTTTTATTTTTAGCAAGAAGTTGCGACAGAATTAATATGCTGTTTAAGGGTGTTCTTAATTCGTGAGACATATTCGCAAGAAATTCAGACTTATATTTATTAGCAGTTTCAAGGTCTTTGGCCTTTTTTACAAGCTGGTCTCTGATAAGCTCCAGTTCTTCATTCTTTTTTGAGACAGCAAGACTTTGCATTTCCATTTCTTTAGTTCGTTCTTCAAGCTCTTCATTTGTTACCCTAAGCTCTTCTTGCTGAACCTGTAATTCAGCCTCTGATTCGGTAAGGGCCTTGGTCTGCCCCTCAAGCTCTTCGTTTGCGACACGAAGAGCATCCTGCTGTGTCTGGGCTGATTCTAAAAGTTCTAAAATCATATCTGAAGATCTGATAGATGCTATTATTATCGCGATGACCTCAGAGTTTTGCGCAATAAAATCACGTTTATCTTTTGTGAAAGGAGAGGATGAACCAATCACACAGACTGACTCAAGAGTTCCTTTATTTCTAAAAGGAATGAAAGCATAATATTTTAAAGGCTCTTCACCTATTCCTATATTAAAAAGAGGAATACCTTCTGAAAGATCTGAAAAAAATACAGCTTCTGACTCAAGAGCAGCCTGCCCTACAAGCCCTTCGCCAATATAAAACTCATTAAAGTTTTCTTTTCTATCTGAAAACGCGTAACTTGCAGTTAATTTCAGGCTTTTAATTTCCTCATCTGCCAAATAAAACGCTCCAATTTGTGCTTTTAAATGAGTGGTAAAAAAACGAATAAAGCGAAATGCCAAATCTTCAATACTGCCATCGGTTCGCATAGACTCATAAATTCCAGCCTTACCTCTGGCAAGCCAGTCAAGCCGCCTTAGATTAATAGCCATGGTATTAAGAGAAACACCCAAAGCTCCAATTTCATCATTACGTTTAGAAAAATCAAGTTGGCCGTCAAGTTTGCCATGCGAAATATTCCAGGCGAATTCAGTGCTTTCTTCCAACGGTCTTGAAATTCTAATGCTTACTGACATTGCGACTATTATTACTAACACAAACATTATGCCGCCCAAAATTGATAAAGGAACAACGGCAGAAGGAACCATCGATAGAATATCACTTAGCTCTACGGTAGAGAAAAAGTACCAGTTGAGATCTTCTACACCAAGAGGCTCATACGAAACAATCAGACTCTTGCCCTTATAATTAAGATACTGTCCGCAGCCAAAGCCTTCAGCA
>JAQQAK010000114.1 GCA_028527945.1 Spirochaetaceae bacterium | reverse complement strand
AATGTATGAGCTGCCTACATCTTTGTAGGCAGAGACACTTTAAATGAATGAGTAAAATATATTTTATAAAGGTAAATAAGCCTTTATTCGTTGTATTTAGAGCCCAAAATATAAAAAATGCTTCTCAAATTCGGTTATTCTCATTTTTGGCACGTAACTTGCTTAATATCACCATGTTCCATGTTGGAGTTTTAAATTGGAACATATTTTACAGAGTTTTTACTGTAAAAAATTAAGACAGGTTGGAGTTTATGCATAAGAGTGACACTGAGATAAAGATATTAGGGTTGAGCGTAACATTTCCGGATAAGAATGGCGGCGATCCTATAAAAGCTTTAACAGATATTAACCTCGAAATTCATGAGGGTGAGTTTATTTCTCTTGTTGGACCTTCCGGGTGTGGAAAGACAACATTATTAAGAGCTATTGCAGATTTACAGGAACCTACTTCGGGAATTATTTCTGTAAAAGGTATGAAACCACATGAGGTTAGAATAAGTCAAAAGTATGGTTTTGTTTTTCAAAGCCCGGTGCTCTATGAGTGGCGGACAGTTTTAAAAAATATTTGCCTCCCTATGGAGGTAATGGGGATACCAAAGAAAGAACGCGATAGGCGTGCTGAAGAGACCCTCGAAATGGTTGGGCTTTCTGATTTTGGAAAAAAATATCCCCATCAGCTAAGTGGCGGTATGCAGCAGAGGGTTGGTATCGCCAGAGCTCTTGCTATAGAACCAGAGATTCTTTTAATGGATGAACCTTTTTCTGCACTCGATGAGTTTACAAAAGAAAAACTTCATGTAGACCTTTTAAGAATCTGGAAAAAGACAAATAAAACAATTTTATTTGTTACTCACAATATTCAGGAATCTGTTTTTCTTTCAGATAGAGTTGTTGTTTTATCTCCGCATCCGGGCAGGGTCTCGAATGTCGTAGATATTGATATTCCACGTCCAAGAAGTCTTGATTCCAAGGATAGTCCTGAGTTTAGCAAACTGGTTACTAAAGTGCGTCATAGTTTTGAGGGTGTGTAGATGGCCGGACAAACAGAAAAAAAATCTAACTGGTTTGTTACCTTTGTCTGGTTTCTCGGCCTTGTAGGTGTTTGGGAAATTGGAGCTACTGTAATAGCTCAGACAAAGCGTACACCACAGAATGTTCTGCCTCATTTAGGTCAGATTGTTCAGTCTGTTTTCAGTTCTGCTATGGTCAGTAATAAAATGACTGCGATTCAGATAGTAATGAGCAATGCAGGAATAACATTATGGCGTGCCGGAGTAGGTTTTCTTATTGGAATTGCAGTAGGATTTCTGCTGGCACTTCTTATGAAGCTTTTCCTTCCGGTTGAAAAGACAATTTTTCCGTATTTGATGATGATTCAGATGATTCCTATTCTTGGTATGGCTCCTATTGTTTTGGCAGTTACCAAGGATATAAATAAAAGTCGAATCATTATAGCCGCTATACTTACGTTTTATCCTGTGGCGACAAATACACTTGCAGGCTTAAAGTCTGTTAGTCAGCAACAGCTGGAATTAATGCATTCTATTGCCGCAAGCAAGTTTCAATTGTATACGAAACTGCTTCTGCCGGCTTGTGTGCCGTATTTCTTTACCGGATTGAAAATATCCGCGCCAATGGCAATTACCGCGTCTATTCTTGTAGATACCCTTCAGGGTGGCGGTGGTCTTGGCTGTATGTTGTCTCAGTCGCTTAAGCACGCAATGAGTATCTATGTTTTCTGGCAAATAGTTTTTGTAAGCGCGATAGTTGGTATTTTAAGTTATCAGCTAATGGTTCTTCTTGAAAAACTTGTTTCGCCATATGAGAGGGCAAAAGCATGAGTGGCGTGGCAATGAGTAACAAGAAAACTTTGAAGATAAATTCAGGAAAGGTTTCTACTGTACTTTTACCTGTATTGTTTGGAGTATTGGTAATTATTTTATGGCAATCTGGCATTTTGCATAAGGTTTTAAAAGCAGATACGTTTACTTTGCCTGTACCAAGTAGAATTATTGGCATTGTCTCAGAGAATATGCCTTCAATTCTAAGAAACTCAGCAGCAACTATTAAGGTTGCTTTTGGAGGACTTATTCTTGGTTCACTGCTTGGGTATTTGCTTGCAATGATAGCTACAGCCTTTCCTAAATGGGGAGCTGGCGGGCTTACAATTGTTTCAGCGTTCAATGCTGTTCCTATAATAGCAATAGCGCCAATCATGACAAATCTTACAAAAGATTTTAGCCGTGATCCAAATACAAGAAGTATGCTTGCCAAGATGCTTGTTGTAATGATTACCTGTACTGTTTCGATGAGTATTAACGCTTATCGAGGTTTTAATGAGCTTAAGCCGTTTTCTGAGGATCTTATGAAATCAATTGCGGCCAAGAAAAGTACTGTCTTTTTTAAGCTTAGAGTGCCTAACAGTATTCCATATGTCTTTACAGCGCTTAAAGTTAGTGTTCCTGGAAGTGTAATAAGCGCTATGGTAAGTGAGTATTTTGCTGAATACATAATTGGTGTAGGGCGTCAGATAAGAGAGAATATTGTTCTGGCTCAGTATGCTACAGCATGGGCTTATATAGCCGCCGCGTTTGTAATCGGTGTCGGCTTGTATATTATTTTATTAATAATTGAGGATCTTTCATTGAAAGGTCGCCGTTAATTAAGCGGCTTAAACTTGATATAAAACTTATTTTTGTTAATTTTGGAGGACAAAATGAAAAAGAGAAATTGCTTAAAATCTTTATTCACATTAATGATTTTAATTAGTGCAATTGTACCTGTAATGGCCAATGGGGCACAGGAAGAAGGCGAAGTTTCCTATTATCCAGCAGATGCTACAGCTGAAACAGTTGTTGTAGATGCAGCAAGTAAAGGACAGGTAGGAAACTGGGGACTTGGAAATGAGTATGAGATTCAGGCTCTTTTAACAAAATACGGACAGCCTACAACATATCTTAGCCAGGCATTTGATATGGACGGATTTGATGATGATTCAATTCTTGCAGCTTCTGCTATGACATATAATGAACTTGGTCTTGTTAAGAATAGTTATGATGGTGGTTATGGTTATGGCGATTCTGTAAAAGTAATTGACATGAACGATGAAGGCGTTGCAATGCTTGAAGATAATCTTTTCTGTACAAAAGAATTTGCTGAAGCAAATCCTGAAACAGTTAAGGCATTCATCTATGCTTCAATGAAGGGCTGGGCATATGCTTGTGCTAATGTAGAAGAAGCAGCAGAGATCGTTTTTAACAACGGTTCTTCAGTTTCTCCTGACCACCAGCTTTATATGGCTAACGAGGTTAAAAAACTTGTAGAGACAGATACTGCCGGTAATCCTGTTAGTGAATATGGTAAAATGGAAGAAGCTGCAATGGCTCAAACTCTTGAACTTGCCAAGAAATATATTAAACTTGAGGATTCTGTAGCAGCGGATAAACTTAAAACTTTGACTCTTGATGATATTAGAGATGCATCATACTGGGAGGCTGCAGAAGCTTCAGACGGAAGTTTCAGTGTTGAAAAATCTTCTGTAAAGATTCAGCTCAAATGGTTACCTCAGTCTCAGTTCATGGGTTACTACGTAGCAAAGGACAAGGGATTTTACGAGGAAGTTGGACTTGAGGTAGAGCTTGTTCCTGGCGGTGGGGACATAGGTGAAACAACTGCTGTTTACACAGGTCAGGTTGATTTTGGAACAACATGGGTATCAAACCTTATTGCCGCAAATGCCGGAGGTATGGGACTTATTGAAGTTTCACAGCTCTATCAGAGATCAGGTCTTGTTCTCGTTTACAAGATTTCTGAATAATTTTCAGGTTCTTTTAAAAGTCAGTTCTTGTATCTTTCTGACTTTTAAAGAGAACCAATTTAATTTTAAAAAAGTTTTAAATTATAAAAAATAAATCAAAGCTAATTTGGTTTATTTATAAAGAGAATTTCTCTTTTTTAAGAGTGAGACTCTACGCTTCGTTATTTGGTGCGGGACCGTTGGTTCCGTACCATTTTTGCAATATTTATCTTGCACCTATATTAAAAATGATAATATAATAAGCTATGAACTTCAGTTTGAATGAGTTGGTTTTGTTTCAAATTGCTTTATTTGCAATGTTCAGCCCTTTTGCGGTTATTGGTCCTTACTCAGTATTTACTGAAGGCTATTCACGAAAAATTCAAAGAAAAATAGCTTTTAGAGCTGGTTTTTTTTCTACTATAATTTTAATAGTTTCGGCATGGGCCGGTGAGGCTCTTTTTCGTTATCTTGGCATATCTGTAGCAGCTCTTGGTGCGGCCGGCGGTCTTATTCTTATTCTTTCATCTCTACCTATGATAATGAAGGGAGAATCTCCCCGAAAAAAAGCAAAGCCTCTTGCCGGTCTTACAGATACTGATAGCTCAGATGATACCGAAGAAGACGATGAAGAATGGCGTACACTTGTTGTATCTCCTCTGGTTTTTCCGCTTATGGTTGGCGCCGGAAGTATTTCTCTTGTTGTTACACAGGCCGCGTCTGCTGGAAATGTTGTTGATAAACTGGCAATTTCGGGATGTATCATAATTCATGGTCTTTTTGTGTATGCTACCGGCCTTTTTTCTGTACCTCTTGCGAATTACCTTGGAGGAAAGGGGAGCGCTATCATTACACGAATTGGCGGTATAATTTTATTAAGTCTTGCCTTTATAATATTTACAAATGGTTTGAAAGAACTTCTTCCGGGGCTTGCGTAATGAGAGAGTTATAAAATGAAAATCATTGTTGGTCATACCAATATGGATCTTGACTGCATAGGATCTATTGTCCTTGCACGATATCTTTTTCCTGATTATTTGCCAGTAAAAAGCCGGCTTATTCATCCTGTCGCAATGAATCTTCATAATATGTATAAAAACCACTTATCATTTCTTAATCCAAAAGAGCTTGATGGAAAGAACGTTAGTCGAATTGTAGTTGTTGATACCCGTACTTCCGGCCGTATATCAGAGTACCTTTCACATATTGATAATGATGATTATGAAGTCGAAGTTTTTGATCACCATCCTGCAGATTCCAAAGATATTCCAAACGCAATAATTAATGAAAAATCTTACGGAGCCAATACTACTCAGCTTGGAGAACGGCTTATGGCTCTTGGTATCAGGGTAGGTTCTGAAGACGCGACAATTGCTTTATCTGGAATTTATGCTGATACTGGAAACTTTACCCATCAAAATGTACATAAAAAAGATTTTGAAGTTGCCTCCTGGCTTATTGACTGCGGAGCTGATTTAAAGCTTGTTTCACACTTTCTTCAGCCTTTAAAGCGAAAATTACAAATCAGTCTTTTTCATCAGGTTTTAAATACAATAGAATACAAAAATATTCAGGGGCATTTTGTTATAACCAGTTATACTGAGCTTGAAGAAGAATCAAAAGGTATTAATGCTGTTGTAGAAAAGATTTTTGAAGTAGAAAATGCTGGAGTATATCTTGCGTTTTTTTATATAAAAAAGCGAAAAAAACTTTTAATTGTTGGTCGTAATCAAAAACAAAATATACGGCTTAATGAAATTATGGCAGAATTCGGCGGAGGCGGACATCATCAAGCTGCTTCAGCTATTATTAAAACTGAAAATGCGCCTTTGGTTTACCGTAATCTGCTCAGCCTTCTTGATAGGATGTTTTCACCAGCATATACAGCCGCTGATCTTATGACAGAAGAAGTATTTACGCTGAAATCTGATATGAGCTTAATGGATGCTTCTAAAGAATTAGAAAATGCTTCTTTTACCGGCGCTCCGGTTGTTAATGAAAATGGTCGCCTTGCAGGATTTCTTACTTTACGGGATATTATGAAGGGGCGCCGGGCTGATCAAATGCGTGCTCCGGTAAAGGCTTATATGACAAGAAAACTTGTCACTATAAATTCCTCTTCAACTGTTAGAGAAATTGATGAGTTAATGCTTGAAAATAATATAGGGCATCTTCCTGTTGTTGATGATGACGCAATAACAGGAATAGTAACAAGGCATGATTACCTTAATTTTAAACGAGGTGAACGTAAGCGCAGAATATTAACCTACGAAAGATTTGGCCTGTTAAAGAAAGATGCAACAAAATGTGATGAAATTGAAGGTCTGAAGATAGCAGATTCTTGTCTTGTCTCAGAACCGCACTAATTTTTTGATAAAAATGGGGATACCTTTAAAGATATCCCCTATAAAAGTATTATTCTTTCCAGCAATAGATATAACCAGAAGTCGTAGATAACCTGGATTGTTTAAGTACTATATAATAAGTTCCCTTGGATACATTTTGCCAATATACATAACTGCTATATTCAGGTAATGAAAGTGTTGAAGAACTAACTGATGTTTCACTTGAATCATAGATGTTTGCTGTACAGTCAAGTGAAAATGTGCTGGTCTTTGCAAAACAAAGATTAGAAGTAGAAGTTAGTTCAACTTTGAAATAATTTTCTGTATTATTTTTTGCAAGAGTAACATATTGTTTTCCGGCAGACGCGGATGTTCCAACTTTTAAAGTTTTTGCTTCATCAAAACTGGTTCCGTCAGGGCTTTTAACTGTTACAGAACATGTAGCTTTGTTCCCGTTTATTGTTGCTGTAATAGTTGTTGTGCCAGAACTCTTTGCTGTAATTTCTCCGCTTGTACTGGTTCCGCTTACTGTTGCCACATCAGTGTCACTGCTTGTCCAGGTAACTGTTTTACTTGTTACATCAGACGGTGTAATAGTTGCTGTAAGTGTTGTACTTCCAGAATATGCTATTGAAACTGTTGATTTATCAAGAGTTATTCCTGTCGCTTCAATAGCTCCTTCAACTGTAATAGTAATAGTGTCATCATATACGTATTCTTTTCCTGAAGCATCAAAAACACTTGCTTTTACAACATGAGTACCTGTTTCAAAATCTGCAAATGAGATTGTGAAATTTTCATCAAAGTTATTGGCAGAAGAGAATTCAAGAGTTTTTATTTTTGTTTCATTATTATCAACATAAAGTTTTATTGTTGTATCATAATCAGTTAATGTTGAGTTCATAACTCCACTTTCAACTTTTCCAGTTACTGTGAAGGTCAAATTACCACCATATTCAACAGTTTTACCGTCAGAACTGAATCCTGTGATACTTGGTTCAGCTCCGCTTGTTAAGCCATCACAGCTTGAAAAAAACACAGTCGAAATTATTGCAACTGCAATAAGAAGAGTTTTTGTAAAAAT
>JAQQAK010000113.1 GCA_028527945.1 Spirochaetaceae bacterium | reverse complement strand
TATTTCTTTTGCTAATAAGGCTATTAAAAGAATAATTCCGATGATGAAGATTGAACCAACAGATCTACATTATAAAAAGGTAATTCTTGAGAATGATATAGTTGAAATAATTAAAAATAGTGAAGAAAATGAAGAAACAGTTCATGATAAAGAGATTCCTATAGACAGTCACGGAAGTACAAAGATTATTTCATGCAGCATTCTTCCGTTGCTGTTACATGGAGAAATCTCAGGAAGTCTTGTATATGTTATAGATATTACTGAGCGTAAACATGCAGAGGCAAGGCTTAGAAGAGCTGAAAGTCTGGCTTCATTGACTACAATGACAGCTGGAATGGCTCATGAAATAAAAAATCCTCTTGGTTCTATAGGTATTCATATTCAATTAATGCAGAAGGCTTTGAACCGTGACGAATCTTGTGATAAAGATTTTTTCAATAAGAATCTGAATATTTTAAGTGAGGAAGTTGAAAGACTTAACGGTATAGTTGTTGATTTTCTGTTTGCAGTAAGACCAATGGATGTAAATCTTAAAGATAGAAGTCTTGAGTCTATTGTTAATGAAACTCTTGAACTTGTTAAACCTGAACTTGATGATGAAGATATTGAGCTTGAGCTGTCGTTTGAAGAAGACCTTCCAATGCTTCAGATCGACGATAAGCTAATAAAGCAGGCTCTATTGAATATTATAAAAAACGCTATGAATGCTATGCCTGATGGAGGGCATCTTGCTATAAGTCTATTTAAAGAAGCTGATACTGTAACAATGCTGGTAAAAGATGATGGCGAGGGGATTCCTGAAGAAAATTTGAATAAGATATTTGAACCTTATTTTACAACAAAAGACTTTGGATCAGGTTTAGGGCTGACTCTTGTATTTAAAATTATTAAAGAGCATGACGGAGAGATTAACCTTAAGTCTAAAGTCGGTCATGGTACAGAGTTTATAATAAAGTTACCAATACCTCAAAAAGAACGTCATTTATTGAGTTGGAAAGGGGATGAACATGAAATTTAACCTTTTAGTTGTAGATGATGAAAAAAATATTAGAGAAGGGCTTGGCACTTCACTTGAAATGGATGGATATAATGTTCTTCTTGCTTCAAACGGAGAAGAGGCTCTAAAAATATTAAACTCAAAAGAATTAGATTTGATAATTACAGATTTGCGTATGCCAGTTTTAAGTGGTCAGGAGCTTCTCAAGAAAGTTATTTCATCAAATCCAGGATTACCAGTAATAGTTTTGACTGGACATGGAACAATCGAGACTGCTGTAAATGCCATGAGAGACGGGGCTTATGATTTTCTTACAAAACCTGTTAACCTTGATCGTCTTACGCTTCTTGTTAAACGCGCTTTGCAGGGGCGTGAGCTTGCAACAGAGCATAAAGCACTAAAGGCTGAGGTCGAACGTTTAAAATCAAGACAGAAATTTAGCAGAATGATTGGAAAAAGCTCTGGTATGATGCGGGTTATGGAAATCATTGAACAGGTCGCTTCAACAAAAGCTTCTGTGTTGATAACAGGCGAAAGTGGAGTTGGTAAGGAACTGGTAGCGGATGCTGTTCATGAGTTATCAGACAGAAAAGGAAAGGCATTTATTAAAGTTCATTGCGCGGCCCTATCTGAAAGTCTTTTGGAAAGTGAATTATTCGGACATGAAAAGGGCGCTTTTACTGGGGCTCTTGCCAGAAAGCGCGGACGTTTTGAACTTGCCCATATGGGGTCAATATTTCTTGATGAAATTGGTGAAATAGATCAGTCTACACAAATAAAGATTTTGCGAGTACTTCAGGAGAAAAAATTTGAACGAGTTGGTGGTGAGGAAACTGTTGAAGTAGATACCAGAATAATCTCAGCAACTAATAGAGATCTCAAAGAAGAAATAGAGAAAGGTTCTTTTAGAGAAGATTTATTTTACAGACTCAATGTTGTTCAGATTCATGTTCCGCCTCTTAGAGAACGAAAAGAAGATATTTCTCTTCTTGCCTCATCTTTTCTTGAAGAGTTTTCAAAAGAAAATAACAAAGGTGTTGAAGGCTTTGAGCATAAAGCAATGACTGCTCTTCATAGCTATAACTGGCCTGGTAATATTAGAGAACTAAGAAATTGCATAGAGAGTGCTGTTGTAATGTGTCATGGTAATGTTATTACAGTTGATGATTTGCCTCCTGCTTTGCAGGATACAACAGATCAGAACTGTATAAGAATATGTACAGGCTCAAGTCTTGCGGAAGCTGAAAAGAAGATTATAATAGAAACGCTTAATAGTCAAAAAGGAAATAAAAGCAAGACTGCTGAAGTTTTAGGAATAGGTCGAAAAACCCTGCACCGTAAACTTGCAGAATATGAACTTGATTTATAATATTTTTAGAGAGGAAATAAATGGAAACAGCTTTTAATCTTGATCAATCAATACGTAAGGTGAAGGATTTTCCCAAAGAAGGTGTCCTTTTTTATGATATTACCAGTATTTTGACCAATCCTGATGCTTTCAGCTACTGTATTGAAAAAATGGTAGATATTTATAAGAACAAAAAAATTGATGCGGTTGCCGCGGCAGAGGCCAGAGGCTTTTTATTTGCTGCTCCATTTTGTGAAAAACTTGGAATACCTTTAATTCTAATAAGAAAAAAGGGTAAACTCCCGGGGAAAGTTTTGACAAAAACATATGCTCTTGAATACGGAGAAGATTCTATTCAGATTCACAAAGATGATATCCCTCAAGGTGGAAATGTTCTTTTGGTTGATGATTTGATTGCAACTGGAGGAACATTAAAAGCTGCTAAAGAACTTTTAGAAGAAGGCGGTGCTAAAGTTGATAAAGCTTTCGGTATTGTAGGACTACCTTTTCTTAATTATTCTCAAGTTCTTGAGGGGATGGATGTCGTAACTCTTATTAATTATGATAGCGAATAACTGATTATATTAGAGCCTCTTTAAAACCCCGGTTGGGTATTAAAGAGGCTTTGTAGAAAAATTAACAACATTAGATAATTATAT
>JAQQAK010000112.1 GCA_028527945.1 Spirochaetaceae bacterium | reverse complement strand
GGGTTTTACCATATAATCATCTGTACCGGCAAGAAAGCCCTTCTTTTTATCCGACAGTGCCTCTCTTGCAGTTACCATCAGGATGGGAATATTATTATTTGCCCTTCTCAGTGTTTTTGTAAACTCATACCCATCCATTCGAGGCATCATAAGATCCAGTACAACAAGATCAATATGATGGCTCTGCATCATATCTATGGCCTCAATTCCATCGCCGGCCAGAAAAACCCTGTAGCCGCTATTGAGAAATACCGCGTTCATCAATTTTCTGGTATTTTCATCATCTTCTACAATAAGGATACAGAACATTTTTCCCCCTCTTTTAAATATACTTTTTTTTCCTTTTTTAGCACAGTTTATATTGAGTTTATATTTCCTGCTTATATTAGGCATACGAATTATACATGCATTTAATTGAGGAGATAGTATGTCTAAAATAATAGGAATTGATCTTGGAACAACCAATTCTTGTGTCGCGGTCGTTGAAGGCGGTGAAGCCTCTGTAATAATCAATTCTGAAGGAGAAAGGACTACCCCTTCTGTAGTGGCCTTTACAGAAAATGGAGAGCGCCTTGTTGGAAGAACGGCCCTTAACCAATCGGTTACAAATAATGAGCGGACTATAAGTTCTATCAAGCGTGAAATGGGCGGCGATTACAAGCTTAATATAGACGGCAAGAAATATACGCCGCAGGAAATATCTGCCATGATCCTGCAAAAGCTGAAAACAGACGCAGAAGCCTATCTTGGCGAAAGGGTAACTGAGGCCGTAATTACGGTACCAGCGTATTTCTCAGATTCACAGCGCCAGGCAACAAAGGACGCGGGAAAGATCGCGGGACTCAACGTGCAGAGGATTATTAATGAACCAACTGCCGCCGCTGTCGCCTACGGTGTGGATAAGGAAGCCTCTCAAAAGGTGATGGTATACGACTTGGGCGGAGGGACCTTCGATGTTTCTATCCTTGATATAAACGAAGGGTTGATTGAGGTTCTTGCAACATCAGGAAACAACAAGCTTGGCGGTGATGATTTTGACAAGTGTATAATAGAATATATAGTCAAGGAGTTTAAGAGGGAACAGCATTTCAACCTTGCCAAGGATCCGGTTGCCATGCAAAGGGTAAAAGAAGCGGCTACAAAGGCCAAGATTGAGCTTAGCAGTATGAGCTCAACCACAATTAATCTGCCCTTTATAGCGGTAAAATCTTCACAACCGCTTAACCTGAACCTGGAGCTTGGCCGTCAGAAATTCGATGAACTGACCTCTCACCTTGTAGATTCCACAATGGGGCCTATGCAGCAGGCAATTCAGGATTCCGGCCTTAATAAAGAAGGTATAAACAAGGTACTCCTTGTAGGAGGCTCAACCCGAATCCCTGCGGTACAGAATTTGGTTAAACAATTTATAGGAAAAGAACCGTCCAAGGGGATTAATCCGGATGAGTGCGTAGCCAGAGGGGCAGCGCTTCAGGGCGGAGTGCTCCTTGGTCAGGTAAAAGACCTTCTTCTTCTGGATGTAACTCCGCTATCGTTGGGAATTGAAACCCTGGGCGGCGTCTGCTCAAAAATAATAGAGCGCAATACTACCCTGCCGGCCAAGAAGAGTCAGGTTTTCACAACGGCCGCGAACTTTCAAACCTCAGTTGATATTAACGTAGTTCAGGGTGAACGGGAGATGGTAAAACACAACAAGCAGTTAGGAAAGTTCAAGCTTAAAGGGATTCGAAGAGCACCGAGGGGTGTTCCACAGATTGAAGTTACATTCGATATAGACACAAATGGCATTGTGAATGTGTCTGCCAGGGATCTTGGAACCGGTAAGGAACAGAACATTACCATTACATCTTCTTCCAACATGAGTCAGGAAGAGATAGACAAGGCCATCAAAGACGCCAAAGAGTATGAGGCTGAGGACGCGAGAAAACGAGAGGAGGCCGTAGCCAGAAATAATGCCGAACAATTAATCTTTCAGGCATCAAAGCTGATGAAAAAGCTGAATAAAGACGATAAAATAAGGCTTGGAGAATCTGTCAAGCTTGTAAAAAAGGCCCTGAAGGGCAAGGACAACCGGCAAATCGCGGATTCATGCAATCAGCTCTCAGCGATTCTTGAAACAATGCAAAAGAATTTTCCAGAGGATGAGAATAAAGACGAAAGCAATGAAGAAAAGAAGGCTTAATAAGGGACCAATATGTTTGGCAGCCTAGTCGCGAATCTTGATAAACTGTCCCCGGAAGAGACTGAAAGATACCGTTCATGCTATTGCGGTCTATGCAGGGCCCTTGGAGAGAGGCATGGGACAACAAGCCGAATTACCATCAACTATGACATGACCTTCTTCATAATGTTTATATCCTCCTTGTATAAAAGAGAGCTTACCCCCGGAACAGAGCGCTGTATTGTTCACCCCGGGAAAAAACATGTTTTCCTTAAAAATGATATAACAGACTATGCTGCGGACATGAATATAGCGCTTGCCTATTACAACCTTCTTGATGATTGGATAGATGACAAAAACCCCATATCACTGATGAGCGCGAAGCTGCTTAAAAAAGAATACACAAGGGTCTCAGATAAATATCCTGAACAATGCAAGGCAATCCAGACACACCTTGAGGAATTATCTGTTATTGAAAAATCCGGAGAACTGAATCCGGACATTCCCGCGAATTGCTTTGGTAAACTGCTGGAAGAGATTACAGTCATAAAAGAAGATGAATATTCTGATAAACTGCGCGCTTTCATAAATTCTCTGGGAAGGTTTATTTACATAATGGATGCCTGTATTGATCTTAAACAGGATATAAAGAAAGAACGCTATAATCCCATGATTACAACACCATCGGAAAACTTTGGCAATATACTGAACCTGCTTATGGCGGATTGTACAGAAAAATATGTTTTACTGCCAATTAATCAGGATAAAACCATAATTGAGAATATTCTCTATTCAGGTATTTGGACAAAATACATGCGTATGAACAATAAGAACAGAGTGAGTAAAAATAAATGATATCAGATCCATATAAAGTGCTCGGCATTTCAGCCGGAGCATCAAACGAAGAAGTGACAAAGGCCTACCGTAAACTTGCAAGAAAATATCATCCTGATGTAAACCGCGGCAATGAGGAAACGGCCGTAAAAAAGATGAGTGAGATAAACGCAGCCTACGAACAGATAAAAAATGGAACAACATCCAGCCGCAACACAGGTAGTTATAATACCAACAATTATCAGCCCCATGGCTCTGGGACAGGCGCCAATTACAGTAATACAGAAGGGGATCCGTTTGGATTTGGATTCGATCCATTTGAATGGTTTTTCGGAGGAAGCAGACAACAGAGGCAGGGCGGACAAAGCTTTTCTGAATACGAGCAGGTAAAAAACTTTATAAACGCAGGGGCTTTTAGTAAGGCCCTTGGCAGCCTGAACACTATTCAAGACAGAAGCGCCAAATGGTTTTATTACAGTGCTATAGCGAACTCGGGAAACGGGAACAAAATAACAGCTCTTAAACACGCGAAAACTGCCGTTCAAATGGAACCCGGGAATATGGAATACCGAAGGGTTCTGGATCAGATTCAGAACAGCGGACAAGCGTACCAAAACCATAGCAGAACTTATGGTCAGCCAAATACCGGCCTTGGAAGGCTTTGCTTTGGAATAATATTGGCCAATCTATGCTGTATGCTATGCGGCCGGCCATTTTAACAAGGAGATACTTAAATGCGAAACTTTAATTTTAGAGAAAAACTTACACAGTTTGCAAGAGGCAGATACGGTGTTGATCAGCTGAACACAACACTTATGGTGCTTGCTTTTATTTTGATTATTCTTGATGCCTTTTTTCATACATCATTTATTAGCCTTATTGCATTGATAATTATATCGTTGAGTATTTTCAGAACCTACTCGAGAAATCAATCAAAACGTATCAGAGAAAATCAGAAATTCCTTAACCTTTTTAAACCGGTAAGAAAGTTTTTCTCTATACAAAAAATGAAATTCAGAGAGCGAAAAACAAAAAGATTCAGGACATGTCCTAACTGTAAGGTAGTAATAAGAACATCAAAAAAAAGGGGAACAAGAGTTCTAACCTGCCCACGCTGTAAAACTGAGTTCAAGGCACATATATTTTTATAGAAAAACAGAAAAATGACAGTCAGATTTCCGGGTAGCTGATACTTACAGATGGATCAAGCTCATAAACAACATCCTTACGCTCTACCCTGATTCTGACCTTTTTTGATAATTCATCATCCTTTTTCAGATTATTAACCAGCTCTCTTGTTGGATTAATTGCAACCGCCCTGCCGGTCAGCCTGAACATTGAGATGTCACCATTGGTATCACCATACGACCAGCTTTTATCAAGATCGATATTATATTTTTCAACAAATTCCATTATAGCCTTATTCTTGCTTGAAGAATCCCACATGGCGCGGACCTCACCGGTGTACCGCCCTTCGCTATCTACAAAATATTTTGTACCAATGCTGTCCGTAATACCGTACAAATCAGCCATCCTGTTTACAAGATATTCAGGGCTTCCTGAAACAAAAAAGACAAGATGGCCTTCCTCCTTGTGTTTTTCAATCCGGTCTCTTGTGTACATATAGACCTTGTCTCCCTTAAGCCGTATAACCTGATCTGTTACAAAATCCATCTTATCCTTTTTTAAGCCCTTAAGAGATTCCATATAAATAGAAGAAAGCTCGAGAAGGTAATCATCATAATTGCCCCGCCGCTTTTTCCAGTTCTGGTATGTATGCTTTACATTTGTGTGCCAAAGCGCTTCATCAAGGACATCATATTTTAAAAGCTTCTTGAAATGTTCGATCATCAAGGAGTCACGGTAAAGGGTTCCGTCAATATCAAAAAAAGCGGCTGTATTTTTTTCTTCTTTCATTCTTCTATTCTATTATTTAAACAGCAATCAAAACAATGTTTTTTAAAATTGTTTTTGGATATATGTCTTACAATTGAAGGCATCCCCTGGCCTCTTCTCGCAGCCTTTGTGTTATCGATTCAAGCAGTTCTGATTCAATTCCCCACCTATGCCAGTACTGAGGAATTATTATTGGATGAAGCGGTGATAAATCTATCAATCCCTTGTCAGCCTTTACCTGTTTAAAAAGCTGTTCAGGTAAAAAGCCATAGGCAACACCATTACTAATCATTTGTAAATACTCATACTGTGATGGAATAACGTGAGTAGGCACATCAAAGGGAGCTATTCCCATAACATTTTTCTGATAAAGACGCAGCATTTGACTTTCAGCATGAAAAAGAACCGCTGGAGTTTCCTGCATCTCTTTTATTCCTATTCCCTTTGGAAAATATTGCTGCTTGAATTCTCTAGTTGAAACACATCTGAGTACCAGCTTGCCTAGATATTCCACATAGCAGCCCCTTGAAGGTCTTTTTCTAAGACTTATACACCCAGCTATACTACCTTGCTGAAGAAGTTGATGTACTACCTTTGCCTCCCCGACATGTAGATCTATAAGTGTAGATTTCATGATATGACGCAAAACAGGAAGGAACCAGCTTCCAAGAGTTGAAGCATTAACACCAATAGAGAGCGGAGTACCTGAAATATCGTTATCCATATCATTCTGTAATTCTTCTTCAAGTACACGAATTTTTTTAAAATGTGTATACAACGGAAGCCCGGCCTTTGTTACTTCAGGAGGGTTTGTTCTTATAAGAACAGGTTTTCCTACCTGAGTTTCAAGTTGTTTTACCCTTTGAGTAACCGCCGACTGAGTAAGCCCTAAAGCATCAGCGGCCTTGTCAAAGCCTCCATATTCTAAAACGGCTCCAAGAGCCTCAAGTTGTCTATATTCTAACATATTCTTATATTAGCAATTTTTATATTAAATAAATATATTTAATTATACTTATTACTGTAATTTCGTTATTATTTTATCAACAACCATTGACGGAGGCAATTTTATGGAACAATGGAAAGGTTTTAATCAGGGAAACTGGAATAACAAGGTCGATGTTAGAGACTTTATTCAGAGAAACATAAATCCGTACGAGGGAGATGAATCATTTCTGACTCCTCCAACCCAAAGAACCGTATCTCTTATGAAAAAGGTTTCGGAACTCATGAAAATAGAATCCGATAAAGGAATTCTTGATGCCGAAACAAAGATTGCGTCTTCTGTTACATCTCACGGGGCTGGCTATATTGATAAGGAGAATGAAATTATAGTTGGCTTTCAGACAGACAAACCGTTAAAAAGAGGGATTATGCCAAGAGGAGGAATAAGGGTTGTAAAAAAGGCGCTTAACTCCTATGGCTATGATTTAGATCCAACTCTTGAGAAAATTTACAGCACACACCGAAAGACACATAACGATGGTGTTTATAGCGCTTATTCAAAAGATATAAAAAAAGCCAGACATTCAGGTGTTTTAACTGGTCTTCCGGATGCCTACGGTCGAGGACGAATTATTGGTGATTATCGTCGTATCGCCCTATATGGAACAGATTTTCTTAAAAATGAAAAGAAGATGTCGCTTTCGGCGTTTAAAAATCCAATCTTTGATGAAGAAGTTATCAGAACAAGAGAAGAGATTTCTGAACAGATAAAAAGTCTTGACGATCTTACTACACTCGGAAGCTTGTATGGCTTTGATATATCAAAACCTGCTGTTAACGCTTGCGAGGCAATTCAATGGACTTATCTTGGATATCTGGCAGCAATAAAGGATCAGGACGGAGCAGCAATGTCACTTGGAAGAGTGTCTTCTTTCTTCGACATATATATTGAAAGGGATCTTGAAAATGGAGTTCTTTCAGAAGAAGAAGCTCAGGAGCTTATTGATCAATTTGTAATAAAGCTGCGTATGGTACGCTTTTTAAGAACCCCGGAATACAATGAACTTTTCTCAGGAGATCCAACATGGGTTACCGAGGCCATTGGCGGTATGGGGGTAGATGGACGAACTTTAGTTACTAAAAACTCTTTTCGTATGCTGCATACTCTTGAAAACCTTGGTCCTGCGCCAGAACCAAATATGACTGTACTATGGACTCCCAGATTACCGCTTGGATTTAGGCGCTACTGCTCAAAGGTTTCTGTTTTATCTTCAGCGGTACAGTATGAAAATGACTGTCTTATGAGAACCCATTTCGGCGACGATTACGGAATAGCTTGCTGCGTGTCAGCAATGAGAATTGGCAAGCAAATGCAGTTTTTTGGAGCAAGAGCAAACCTTGCAAAAGCACTTCTTTACGCAATCAATGGAGGTAAAGATGAAAAAACAGGAGAACAGATTGCTCCTGAATATGATCCAATTACATCAGAATACCTTGATTACGATGAGGTCATAAGAAAGTATGATGTCATTCTGGAATGGCTGGCCAATTTATATATAAAAACACTTAATATAATCCATTTCATGCATGACAAATACAATTATGAATCACTGCAGATGAGCCTTCATGATGACAATATAAAGAGAACTATGGCATGTGGTATTGCGGGACTTTCTGTTGTAGCAGATTCATTATCCGCAATAAAATATGCTAAGGTTAAGGTAATAAGAAATAATAATGGTCTGGCTGTTGATTATAAGGTTGAGGGTGATTATCCTGCTTATGGAAACAATGATGATAGAGTTGATCTTATTGCTGTAAACCTTGTTGAACAATTTATGAATAAACTTAGAACTCAGAAAACCTATCGTAATGCTGAGCCGACACAGTCTATACTTACGATAACCAGTAATGTTGTATATGGTAAAAAAACGGGCTCAACTCCAGACGGGCGTAAGGCCGGAATGCCGTTTGGTCCTGGAGCAAACCCTATACACGGAAGAGATACAAACGGGGCTCTTGCTTGTTTTTCATCAATAGCGAAGCTTCCGTATGAACACGCCATAGATGGCATTTCCTACACCTTTTCAATTGTTCCACAGGCATTGGGTAAGGATGAAGAAAGTAGAATTAATAATCTTACAAGCATGATGGACGGCTTCTTTCTTGACGGAGGACATCATGTTAATATAAATGTAATGGACCGGGAGACCTTGCTTGACGCAATGGATCATCCAGAAAAATATCCACAGCTGACTATCAGGGTTTCCGGTTACGCGGTAAACTTTGTAAAGCTTACTAAAGAGCAACAGCAGGATGTAATAAACAGAACCTTTCACAAGGTTATCTAATCTACAGGGGGCAGTATTATGCAGGCAGTTACCGGAAGAATTCATTCAATTGAGACATGCGGAATGGTAGACGGCCCGGGACTTCGATTCGTTGTCTTTTTACAGGGCTGCCCCCTTAGATGCCGCTATTGCCATAATCCAGATACATGGAATTGTGATGGCGGCAAGATTACAAGCTCTGAAGAGATTGTTAATGAAGCATTAAAATACAAAACATGGATGGAAACATCTGGAGGCGGTATAACATTAAGCGGCGGAGAACCGCTTTTTCAGCCGGAATTTGCTGAAAATATTATTGACCGCGCTCATAAGAAAGGTATCAGTGTAGCTCTTGATACTTCAGGTTTCGGGAATCTTTCAAAAACAAGCAACTGCCTTGATAAAGCAGATCTTATAATACTGGATATTAAAACAGCCCTGCCTGATGAATATAAAAAACTTACAGGAGTGTCTTCTGAAAAAACTTTAACGACATTGGAATACCTTAAAAAAATCAAAAAGCCCTTATGGATTAGACACGTACTTGTTCCAGGCCTGACTGATGATATAGCCCAGCTTACAGCCCTGAAAAATCTACTTTTAGACATTCCAACATTGGAAAAGTTTGAGTTTCTTCCTTTTCATAAAATGGGAGAACAAAAATGGGAACAACTTGAATATAACTATACTTTGACCAACACCAAACCACCTAAGCCGGATTTTGTATCAAAAATTACAAAGGATTTCTCTCTGGCCGGAATACCTGTAAATGGAAGTTAAGATAGTCTTAGAGGATTAAAATACTGGAAGAGAATGTAATATCAACCAAAAATTATTTCAATTCTTCGGCATGGAATGGTTCTCCGAATTCTACTATATGTTCATCGGGGTCAAAAAACCTAAAAACTTTTTGCCCCCATTCTTGTTTTTCAATTCCATGAATAATTTTTACTTTATCGCATATTTTGTTATATAGCTCATCAAGCTTATCAGTTTCAAAATAAACCAGAATATTATTCTGCCCCTGACTTTGTAGTGCAGAACTTTTGCTTTCTTTATAAACTGTTTTTAAAATACTATCAGCCAGATGTATTGTAAGACCATTTTCATAAAATATGATGGTCTCATAATCATGTAACATTTTCATACCCAAAATCTCTGAGTAAAACTTTTTTGAAACATTAATATCTTTTACAAAAATAATTGTATTAACAAATACATTAGCCATTTTAGATCGCTCCAATTCTTACAATATTTAAGATTTTAACAAATCTTGGTAAATAGGTAAATTAAAAAAACTATAATTCCATTTTATAGCTACTAAAATTCCGGATAGAGCCTTTGCTATAATTCCACCAAGATAATTATAGTATATCAAGTTGTGAAATTTTCTTCATTTTCATTAGAGAGAAACCATTATTGTGGCAAAAGCAACAACTCCAAGAATGACTAATAAAATAATTATATTTTCTTTTGTTCTGCTGATTCCCATCTTTTTCATAAGCTCGTTTCTTGTTCCAGACCCTATGTAAAGATTTCCAGATTCAGAGAGCAGATCATTTATAAAATTAATACACCCTTCATCTCCAAAATCAAAAGTGATAGTTGCATTTTTTATTTTTTTACTATTATTTGTTTTATAAGAAATCAGGATGCCACCAAGCCCTCCTTTAGAGCCTAGTGAACGATGTATTATCTGGGAGGCATCTGTAACAACAACATTGTTTGGCGGTTGCAAGCCAATTGCAAGGATATCTGATTTATTGATCTTTCCATTTTGCATTGTACCACAATCATATTCAAGATATTTTTCATCATTAATAATCCATGCCTGACTTACACCTGCCTGATAGGTAATCTTTTGTTGCAAAATACTACTCCTCTACCATGTCTCAAATTACTTAATAAATTAGCAGTTGAAAAAAAATAATTCAACAAAGAAACACCAAAACTCAGAGAGTTTTGTAATTCCGACCTTAATATAAATCAAGATTTTTTTACAACTTGTTATACTATCTTTACCTATTACGGCATAAAAAAAGCGGCACTTGTGGCTTATTACAAGCACCGCTTTTTTAAAGACAGTTATATACTGTCCCTAACATTTGCTTTTATCCAAACAAGCTGTCTCCAGAAACATTTCCAAGACCTGGGTGGATGTCAAAGCGAACTGAACCAACAGGGATTTTTCCCTGAACAGCTTCTGTTATCATCACTGTTCCTTTGTTGCCAAATCCTCCACATAATTCAATGGCCTCAATCCCCTGGTCTAAAAGCTTTTTAGCAGTTTCTACACCCTGAGCATAATCTTTTACACCAACAGTTAAAAGTTTTACTTGTGGTGTATCAACCCATTGTTGATGTGTTTCAGGATCTGCTTCAGGAGCCAGAAACATAAATGCGGCTTTTAATACATCTGCCATAATTCCCTCCGATATTTTTTAGGTAAGTAATTTACTATAGAGCCTCCTTTAATAGGCCTTGTAAATGAGCCCAATAATAGAAAATGTTAGTACTTCTTGTCAATTGATACACAACTTACTTTCATAAACCTTGCCTGCAAGCCATATGAAGGATGAAGGGATTACAATAAACCTAAAGTTCTAGTATATGCACTTTTGTGCAAATAAAAACAGATGCAAGACACTAATGAAAGTATGTTCGTGTATTTACATATCGATATCATATTATCTGTAAAAGTGCATGATTTAAGCAAAAAAAAGTTTGACAGATAAAAATTTTCAAGGTTACAATGATCTTATAACTTTGTTAGCAGCGTTCCATATGGAATAATGTTTTTACTGAACTTCAAGTATCACATTTTTTTTATATTAAAAGATCGTAATTGCTAAATACTTACTCAAACTTTGGACGAACATAATGAGCACTGAACAAAAAGAAACGATTGATGAGTCTTCATCAAAACTGCTGCACCAGCAGCAACCTCAACAAAATGAAAAAACAGATTTATCTCAAGAACATGACACAAAGAGTAATTTCGGCGCTAAGGGCTGGACACTTATTCTTTTTACAGGATTCATGCTGTTTTTAACAAACGGTCTAAGTACTGACGGTATAAATATTGCCGTTCCAGCTTTGGCAGAACTTCACGGATGGAATACAGGAAGTATTCTTGGACTTACAGCAATCAGTAATCTGGTTGCAATAGTAGGCATACTTATTTTTGGATGGGTATGTACGAAAAAAGGGCCTCAGTTTACTGCGACTCTGGCACTTTTAGTTGGCGGCGCTGCATATATATGGTATGGATTTTCCAACAGTATTGCACAGTACCTGATTGCGCTATGCCTGATTATGGCTTTTACAAATGTATTCGGATGGGTTTCAGGTGGTGCATATCTTGCAAACTGGTTTCCAAAGAAAAAGGGACTTGCCCTTGGATGGGCGACTATGGGAAACAATCTGTCTTCAGCTATTTACGTTCCCATACTGACATTTCTTATGGGAAAAGTAGGCATTCAATTTAGTATCGCAATTATTGGTGTACTGGTAATGGCTACAGCCATTCTACCACGCTTTTTCACTAATACACCTGAAGAATCAGGCTTTACACCTGACAATATTGATATGTCACCCGAAGATGTTAGAGCAAACAAGAAGATTTATGATGCCTATGTTTCTCCATGGACAATAAAAAAGATTTTCACTAATAAAGAATTCTGGCTTATAAGCCTTGGCTTAGGACTTATGAATATTGTTACAGTAGGAGTAATGAGTCAGCTGGTTCCAAGAATGGTTAGCCTTGGATTTTCACAAAGAACAGCAATTCTTTCAATGTCAGTTTGTGCCATTGTCGGAATAGCAGGTAGTTATGGTTGGGGTTTTATTGACCAAAAAACAAATGCAAAGAAAGCTGCAAGTCTTTTTTCATTATGGTATGCCGCAGCAATACTTCTTAATCTCAGCCACAACAAAATCTGTATTTATTTATCTATTGTAATGATTGGTATAGCAATTGGGGGATTAGCAAATTTTCCAATATCTTTAACTACATCAGTTTATGGACGTTTTGATTTTTCAAGATTATATACTTTTATAAATCCACTTATTGCAGTAGTACGTTCATTCAGCTTTGTTTTTCTTGCAATCTCTCTAAAACACTTTGGCTCCTACACAGCAGCTTACTGGAGCTTTGTAGTTCTGTCAGTTATAGCAGCCTTTCTGCTTTCTATAGTAAATATAAATAAATATAATACAGAAACTTAAAAAACTTTTAGCGATATTTATAAACATGTCCCGCTCCACCACTGGAGGGGGATTTTTTATTTTTAAAATACAGACAAACTTCTAATTTTGATCTAACTAAAACTTAAAACTCAAAGAAAACTTTACCTTAATATATATAAATGTGATAATACGAAATCAGAGAAGAAGAGGATGGATTGTTGATAAACAAGCTTATCGGGTTCTGTATTATTTTGTTTTTGCCACAAACACTTATTTATGCTAAAGATCTGAAACAAGATATTAATAAACTTTTATGGGAGAATGACCTTCAGGGGCTTGAGACTCTGGCCGAATCTCACGGTGGATGGCCGGCACTGCTGTCTAATTATCCTGATATGCTTTATATCACTCTGGAACATCTTGACTCATACAATAATAGAGTTGATCTTAAAACTCTATTATTTCTTGTTGATAAAGAAGCTCATCTTGAGCCTTACCCTGTTGCCGGAAAAACCTATTTTTATCAAGTACTCATAATGCTTTGTACAGATAGAGAACTGGAGCCACTTGCTGCCAGGTTAATATCTTCAGATCTTGATCCTCATTTAAAAGATGTACGGAATCGAAGCTATCTGCATTATCTTTGTGAGGAGCCCTATTCATTCTCTCTAAATCTTGCAGAAATTTTGATAAATAATGGAACTGATATTGATGTTGCCGATTCTCAAAATGAGACACCTATATTACTTGCGGTTTCTTCAAATCAAACTGAAATGGTGAAATTGTTGCTGAAACAACAGGTTTCTCTGGAAAATCCGGATATTCTTTTTAAAGCTGCTCAAAATAATAATCTGGAAATATTAAAAATATTGCTTGATAATGGAATGGATATAAACGTAAGAAATGAAAGAGGCGAAACTCTTATAAACGCTGTTTTTTCTTTTCTAAAACCTTCAGAAGAGCTCCTGACCTTCCTTATGGACAACCATTCAGATCTAAGCATTCCATCTTTGAACGGAAATACGGTTTTGCACAATGCTCTGAAAAACTATAGATGTAAAACAATGCTCCCCTCTTTGATGCGTTACCATCCTGAAGTTAATGTACCCAATAATGATGGAATCTATCCAATCCATCTGGCAGCTACAGCTGAATCTGTTAATTTGCTACTACAGGCAGGTGCAAATCCTAATGAGAGATCTAACAGAGGAGAGACTCCTATAGGAGAAGCTCTTTGGCGGAGAGATATTGATTCTTTAAAAGCCCTTATAGATGGGGGGGCCAATGTGAACGCTTTGGACGAAAACGGGAACCCTTATCTCTTTACTGCCGTTTCTAATCACTCAAAGACACGTTTGCTACTGGAGAATGGAGCAGACCCAAAACAAATGAGTAAGATGGGTGAAAATATATTATTTGACAAGACGTATATGGAAGCTTCGGATATATGGAATATTTTACCTATACCGGAAGAATACGTTAACAACTTAAACTGTGATGGTTATACACCACTTCGAATAGCCCTTGAAAAAAGATATTTTGATTTTGCCTATGAGCTGATACAAAAAGGAGCAAACTATCTTATCGAGGCCGAGAAGGACGGAAAAAGGCCAGTAGATATGGTTCTGGAAAGAAAGTCATCCCTTCAAAGAATACAAACTGAAGCGCCCAAGCTTCATGCTTTTTTTCTTTCAGCAGATGATTTTCAGGATGAGTACCAGGCAAAACTGGCATTTTATCATCAGAAAGATCTGAAAATAGAGAAAAAGCAAAAGAAGAAAAGGATTATTACTAATTTTTTAACTCTTGGTATTCCACTGATATGGTTAAGCCTATCCTTTCTGTTCAGAGAGAAGTTGTCTCATAATCCTTTTATTGTCATAAACAGCTCCATTTTTATGGCTATAATATGCGCTGCAGCAGCAGGATTAATTTTTAGAGCCTTAACACCCCATGAGCCGGGCTTTCTTATTGATAGAGAAGATACCAGTTTTATTATAGGCGCTTGTATAGGATTTATAGGAGGAATAATCAGTGGAATCGTATTAAAAGACAAATTCAAACGAAATTCATGGCTCTATTATACAGCTCCAAGCTTGGCAACCCTTGGAAGTTTGTATTTTGTAATTGCTTATTAGAGTTTCTTAATATGATAACATCAAAGAAGGAAATCAAATGAAAACAATCAATTTTGGACGAAAAAAGTTTAGACTTCTTAACGACAATAATATATCCCGCTCTGAAACGACCCGTTCTACCTGGCTATTCTTCCCTGTAATAGCTCTGATCTTATATTTTGGATTCGCAGCAGTTGGGAGAGACTTCAAATGGTTTAATTCGCTATGGCCTTCTCCCAAATTTCTTTTTTTATCCCTTATGATTGCCTTACTCCTTTCGGCCGGAATTGTTTGGGGAACCAGATTATTTAAGAAGAAAATTGTGATCAATAGAAATGATCAGACAGTATCTTCTTCATTACTCTTTAACTTTGGTAAAAGATGCGCGGATTATTCGGATATGGAACCGAATAAAGTCTATATCCGGGGATCGCACAATTCAGCATTTGATATGTATTTGGCAGAAAAGAAAATTTCTGAGAAAACATTAAAACCCTGTTATATCAATTATATCAAATACAGCGAGTATGATGAAGATTTTCTATCAGATCTGACTGGTTATATGAATTATGACACTTCGTTTGAAAAATCATTAAATACCCGGAAAGGGTATCGGCAAAGGATTTCTGAGGAGCAAAAATTGGATATAAAAATCCGCAAATTGGAAGGGATAGTCCAAAAGTCATCTACAGAAACCTATTTGCTTGCTGAAAGCTATTATAAAAAAGCCTTGGCATGTGTTCGACTGAACGACTTTGAATCTGCTGAATCAGCAATACGGAAAGCTGTTAGCCAAGCTGTAAAAATCCAGAGCGAGCGACTTGATTTCTATTGTGAGTTGGTATCCCAGTCAGCCCTTATCTATTTCAGACAGGATAAGTCAGACAGGGCCTTGAAACAATTTAGAATAGCCTTTGATGCGTTCGGGGATCCTAACGACCTGCACGGTATAGCCTTGTGTCATACAAAAATGGGAAATCTCGACAAAGCGAAAAAAGCCCTCTCCCTCCTCTTCAAGGAATGGGAAAGCGGCGAGACTCTTATTTTTATGAGTGATCTACTTTTACTTGATAGCCGGAAAGATTTAGCAATAAAGCAGCTAGAAAGAGTGCTCAAAACAATGGAAGAGACAGAAGATGAAGATCTGGATATTATCCGAAACTATTATGAGAATATTGAAGAATATACGGTTGATATTTCAAAAACTCTAAAACGTGAAAGCAGCATACTTTTTGCAAACTTTCAGATATAATTTTTTACACAAAAGAGCTTCACATGAGTACCAAAATAAAAATCAGCCCGGCCCGTTTTTCCATGTCCAGCAAAAAACAGAATTTATCGATACAGTTTAAGAACAGTAGGACAAATCCTTGCTTCACTTATTGTCCATTCCATTTGCCTTTCTTATCATTGTTGCAAGTCAAGTGGTATCGCAAAAAGCAACGCTCCTCTTACTGTATGGTTACACATAATTACCGGCAGCGGCCTTTTGTTGTTTGCAACCCCTCTATTAAAAACAAAATTGGTTATAGATCGGGATAAAAAAACGATTTCTACCTCACGAATCTTTGGAATGGGAAAACGTGAGACAAGCTTTTTTCAGTGTTCATTCACAGTTAACGCAATTAATGCATATCGATAAAGGAACTACAAGCAAAGCTGTACAGAAATTGATAAAGATAGGATATATCAAAAAAATGCAAGATGATACAGACAATAGAATTCAAAGGCTTTATCCTACAGATTTGGCAAAAGGAACTTATCCTAAATTGATAGAAAAGGAAGAACATTTTATTTATAAATCATTATCAAACTTCTCGGAAGAAGATAAAAAAACTGTGATTAGATTAATAGAGCAAATGCGTCTAAACATCGAAAATGAATGGTTAGAAAAACGAGTGAAAAGAGAAATATGATACGTAAAGCTACTCTTGAGGATATTGACGCTGTACTAGAAATCATAAAACATTCTTTAATAGTATTATGCCTATAGAATAATTATAAACTTATAAAAAGAATGAGGATAAAAGTGTTAAACTATTTATGAACATTTAGAGTTTAACAACGGGTTGAGTGATTAATTTTAGGAGAAGTTAAAATAGAATGAAAATTATACCAGAACATAATGAAAAAATTGCAAAAATGACTTTTGCCTCAGTATACCCGCTTTATGTGGCAAAAATTGAAAAGAAAGGCCGAATAAAAGAAGAATTAGATCAAGTCAGAGAATGGTTAACAGGTTTTAATGAAAAACAACTAACAGAACTTATCAATGAAAAGGTAACCTTTAAAACTTTCTTTGATCGAGCAAAATTATCACCTAATGCTCATCTTATAAAAGGTGTTATTTGCGGATACAGAATAGAAGACATTGAAAATTCTTTGACAAAGAAAGTAAGATATTTAGATAAGCTGGTAGACGAATTGGCAAAAGGAAAAAAAATAGAAAAAATCATGCGACAAAACCAATAGTAAATATATATGTCCTTTAATACCTCTCACATACTCTTGTGGTACTAGCCAACTTCTTGTAAACTCAAAAAGATTTTTCAGTAACATTCATTGAGAGGATACTATGGAAATAAAAATGAAGCCAATTGGTTATGTAAGAAATTCAAGAACTGAAATGGAAGATGATAATTGGAGTAACATTATCTCAGAAATAATTCTGAATAAAGAAATCCCTATTGACTCAATACAAGGGATAGAAGACTTTTCACACTTGGAAATTATTTTTTATATGGACAAAGTCCTTGATGAAAAAGCCGTTGTTCAATGCCGTCACCCTCGAAATAACAAATCCTTACCTCAAGTAGGTACATTCGCGCAGAGGAATAAAAACAGGCCAAATAAAATTGGGATAACAATTGTCGAGTTTGTAAAGAAAGCAGAAAACATAATATTTGTTAAAAACTTAGAT
>JAQQAK010000111.1 GCA_028527945.1 Spirochaetaceae bacterium | reverse complement strand
AGCTGACATATCGTAATATTTTTTACCATCAGCATCCCAAAAGAAAATACCTTCAGCCTTATCTACAACAATAGGATCAAGATTTTTCTGAGCGCTCCATGAATGGAGATTATATTTCTTATCAAGGGCCTTTATTTCTTCACCAGCCATTTTATTCTCCTATAAAACTTTGCGTTAGAGGCTCGCCATGGAAGACGAGAATCTTAGTTGCGTAACAACTAAAAAATGATAAAAAGTCATTGACGATTTTTTATCATTCCTCCTATAAAAATTTATGAAGTTTGAGAACAGTGTCCCAAACTTCATAATAAAATATTAACTAAATCGTGCTATCGATTATTCGTACATTATTGCGCCGAAAAGCTCTTCATCTGACGGCATTGTATTTTCAATCTCAAAAGCAACCCATGTATAGTTTAGAAGGTTCTTCCATGTAATATTTTCTGAAGCAATATTACCACCCCATGTTCCGCATCCTAATGTCATAGACATTGGCATACCATTTGTCCAAGCACCTGAATTGGCAAGACACTGAGGCTGGTTAACCATAACTCTTGATACTTTTACTCTTCTTGCAAGTTCTTTAACCTTTCTTTCATCCATTGTGTGAATACCACAAGAATGTCCAGCGCCTGAAAAATCAGTGATATTGTTTACAAGTTCAACAGCATCATCAAATGTCTTATACTTATAAACTGTTGTTACAGGAGAAAGTTTTTCACCGCAGAAAGGTGCTTCTGCTCCAACCTTATCTTCTGGAACCATTATAAAGCATTTATCTTCCGGCATGTTAATTCCTGCAAGCTTTGCAATCTTCTGAGCTGGCTGAGCAACGATCTGTCTTGAAAGAACGCCGTTTTCATCCCACATAGTAGCCTGAAGAGATTTCTTTTCTTCAGCATTAACCATGTAGCCGCCTTCTTTTTCAAGAAGTTTAACCATTTCATCATAAAGTTCTTCCTGAATAAGAACTTCATTTTCTGTAGAACAACTTGTTGCGTGATCAAAGATTTTGGATCTCTTAATCTTGTTAGCTGCATCTGCAAGATCTGCGTCTTCAGCAATTATACTTACAGCATTACCAGCACCAACACCGTAAGCAGGTGTTCCACTTGAATAAGCTGCTTTAACCATTCCGGCTCCACCTGTTGCAAGAACCAAATCAGTCTGCTTCATAAGCTCATTACTTGCTTCAACAGAAACTTCTTCGATATTTATTACAAGATCTTCAGGCATTCCATTAGCCTTTAGAGCTGCTCTAATCTGATCTACAGCCATCTTATTTGTTTTCTTTGTTCTTGGATGCGGAGCCATAATAATAGCATTTCTTGTCTTTATTGCTCCCATAGCCTTAACAAAAGGTGTTGCTTCAGGGTTAGTACATGGAACCAAAGCGCCAATTACTCCAACCGGTTTTGCGTATTTTAGAAGTCCTTTTTCATCATCTACTTCTACAACACCAACAGACTTACCACCTCTCATATCTCTGAGAGAACCTTTTACTTTTGAATAGATTTTACCAACTTTGTCTGGTCCATAACCCATTCCAGATTCCTCTGCAGCAAAATCTGCAAGCTTCTTTGCAAAATCTGGTTTACAACCTGCCCATGCAATTCGAACACACATATCATCAACTTGTTCTTGAGTTGCGAACTCTATTTTCTTTTGAGCAGCTCGTGCTCTCTCTACTAATCCCGCTATATATGCAGCGGCTTCTTTAGGATCTGCCATACTAGCTTCCCTCCACATCAATTATATTTTCGTACAATAACTATAGAGATTATTTAGATCACCATAATATCCTTTAGACCACAGGTCAAGCCTGTTTAAATACTATTTTTGTATTTTTTTTTGCGCAAACATTTTTTAACAAACAAAGCAAAAAAGAGAGCGTATACTCGCTTTCATATCATTCTAATTACAATATTTTTTTGATTATATTTCTTGTTTTTCAGATAATTTTATTTTTTAAAATTTCTTTCAATTTAACTTTTTCACAATTTTCTCTTGCAATTTCCTTCCATGATTTATTGTTTGACGAATCTATAAATTATAAGTTATTATAATAAATCTTATTTTAATATGAATTTTCTTTGTCTATACGCATTTAAAACATCTTACTTTGCCTAAATATGGGACATAATTACTATGTTCTGTTTATTTAATATACTTTTTGGAGGATTTATGAGTAACGAAGCAAAAAACGATGAAGGATGGGTAATTTACCCCATTGGCAGTAAGCCCAAATGGGGCCTCTCCTTCCTTCTCGGAGCCCAACAGTTTCTGACTCAGTTTGGATCAACTGTTATCATTCCGACTCTAGTCGGAGGTGCAATGGGGTTACCGCCAGAAGAATTGGCATTGCTAATTTCAACAATGTTCTTCTGCGCAGGTATTACAACCCTTATTCAACAGTCACCTCTTGGAAACGGACTGCCAATCTTGCAAGGTGGTACCTTTTCATTCTTGGGTCCTATGTTCGCTATAGTTGGAATGTGTTCCGCACAAGGACTGGGTTATGAAATTATGATTCAACAAGTCTGCGCGTCTGTAATGATAGCCTCACTTTTTGAAATAATAATTGGATACACAGGCCTAATGGGATTAATTAAAAAGGCATTCAGTCCAATTGTAATTGGACCAACAATAGCTATGATTGGTCTTGCTCTTTATAACTGCGGAGCGCCATGGATGGCAGGAAACTGGGTTATTTCTATAATAACTTTTGTAGCAATAGTTCTTTTTTCTCAAGTTTTTGCAAGAAAATCAAAAATTTTCGCTTTATTCCCAATTTTGCTTGCAGTAATTCTGGGCTGGGTATGCTCACTTATTGGAACACTTGCAGGCTGGATTCCTGAAGGTAACCCGGCAAACCTTAAAAACGGTCTTGATCTTATTGGCTCAGCGCCATATTTCTGGATTAAACCAGCAATTCCATTTAAATGGGGATTTCCTTCTTTTAATGCGATTACCTTTGCGGGTGCTCTTGGTATGTTGGCAGGTTATATTGGTTCGATGATTGAATCTGTAGGAGATTACTATTCATGCGCAAGAATAGCCGAAGCTCCTGTTCCTACAGCAAAAATAATTTCCAAAGGTATTGGTGCTGAAGGTTTAGGTTGTTTGGTCGCTTCAATTTTTCAAACTTGTAATGGTACTACTTCATATTCTGAAAACATTGGGTCTATCGGACTTACACGTGTAGCAAGTAGACGTGTTATCAGATGTGCTGGAATCATTCTCCTTGTGCTTCCTTTCTTTGGTAAATTCGGTATGGTTCTTGCGACATTACCACAGCCAATAGTTGGAGCACTTTTCTTTGCCATGTTTGGATTAATAGCCGCAACAGGTTTGTCTAACCTTCAGTTCACAAACCTTAATAACGCAAGAAATCTTTTCATCATTGGTGTAGGATTCTTTGCGGGACTTACAATTCCATTTCATTTTGGCGCAAACTCTATTGTTACAGGTGAAGCAGGTTCTGCTGCTTATGTTTTAACTAATATTTTCCAGACAATATTTACAACAGGAATGGCTGTAACTGCTATTATCACCATGATTCTTGACAACCTTCTTCCTGGCGCAACCAGAGAAGAAAGAGGACTTACTGTTTGGGAATCTGAGGCAAGTGATGAAGCCTGGGAAAAAGCTGAAGCTGAATGGGCAAAGCTTGAAGTTGGTAAAGCAAACTGGCATAATCTTAAATAAAGGGATAGCGGCTTTTTAGCCGCTTCCCAACTTTCACCATCTGGAGTATTGTGTTTGAAAATAAAAAAGCATTTTATTATTTATATTTTTCTGTTTTTGTTAATGATTTTAGATGTTTATTCTATATTTAATGCCGGTAATCCGGATTCAATTTTTCGTTATTTAATAAAAGATTCAGGTTGGGATTACATTATAACAGCAGTTATTTCTATTTTGATTATCCTTTTAGTTACATTGCTCAACAGCCAGAATCGCTCCGTAAATGATCCAATTTATCTCGCTTTACAGGCTAATAAATCTTACGTAAAGGAACTTAGAGAAAAAGGTAAAACTGATAGTGAAATAGCATTATCTTTTGCTGGAGAATTAAATGAAAATAAACTTGCTCAAAAAGTTGCGTATAAAAAAGCATTAAAATACATGAAAAGG
>JAQQAK010000110.1 GCA_028527945.1 Spirochaetaceae bacterium | reverse complement strand
AATACTATAACAGGGAAGATGTTAAAGCCGCGAGAAAGGCTGCTGGACTTACAGCAGAAGCTACAGACATTGAGCTAGAAATGATTGCTCAAACATGGTCAGAGCACTGTAAGCATAAGATTCTGAATGCTGAAGTTGAATACAAAGATCTTGATAACGGCACAACAGAAAAAATAGGCTCACTCTTTAAGGAATATATTAAAAATACAACAGAAGAAATATCAAAAGAAAAAGATTATTTACGTTCTGTTTTTTATGATAATTCTGGCGTAATTGTTTTTGATGACGACAACCTTGTCTGTTTCAAGGTTGAGACCCATAATTCTCCATCGGCTCTTGATCCCTACGGCGGAGCAATAACAGGGATAGTTGGTGTTAACCGTGATATTCTTGGCACAGGAAAAGGTGCCAGACCTATATTTAATACCAATTACCTTTGTTTTGGTGATGTTAACGCTGCGGAAGGTGAAATTCCTGAAGGCCTAATGCATCCCCGCCGAATTATGGAAGGAGTCCACCGTGGTATTGTTGACGGCGGCAACCAGTCTGGTATTCCTGTAGTAGGCGGAGGCTTTCTTTTTGATGACAGTTATACAGGTAAGCCTTTGGTTTTTTGTGGAACCGGCGGAATTCTACCAGCAGAGATTGACGGAGAAGGTTCATGGATTAAACATATAGAACCTGGGCATAAAGCAGTAATGCTTGGCGGAAGAATTGGAAAAGATGGAATACATGGCGCGACATTCTCGTCTCTCGCTCTCGATGAAGAGTCTCCTACATCTGCTGTACAGATTGGAGATCCGATAACTCAGAAAAAGTTGAGTGACTTTCTTATTGAAGCACGAGACAAGGGGCTCTATGCAGGGTTAACAGACAATGGCGCTGGAGGACTTTCTTCTTCACTTGGAGAAATGGCAGAGTCCAGCAACGGAATAAGAATAGAGCTTGAAAAATGTCCTCTTAAATATGCCGGACTTGCGCCTTGGGAGATTCTTGTTTCTGAGAGTCAGGAACGAATGAGTCTTGCTGTTCCTGAAGAAGATCTTGATGCTTTTATCAAATTGGCTGAATCTCGTGGTGTTGAGGCTGTTGAGATTGGCGAGTTTACAGATGATGGAAAAATAGATCTGAGATATGATGGAAAGCTGATAGGTCTTCTTGATATGGATTTTCTGCATGACGGCCTTCCTAAAATGAAACTTAAGGCTGAATGGATGAAGGATAGAAAAGAAATTGCACCTCTTCCTGATTTTATAGAAAATGAAGCAGAAATACTTAAAAGACTTCTCGCTGAGCCTAATATAGCGTCAAAAGAAAATCTTGTAAGACAGTATGATCATGAAGTTCTCGCGCAGTCTGTTGTTAAACCATTTGTTGGTGTAAATAATGACGCCCCATCTGACGGTGCTGTAATAAGACCTGTCAGAAACTCTCAAAGGGGAGTAACAATAACTCATGGAGTATGTCCGCGTTTTGGAGATTCAGATGCTTACAATATGGCTGTCTGTGGTGTTGATGAAGCATATAGAGCGCATATTGCGGTAGGCGGAGATCCTGAAACAGTGTCTGCTTTGGATAACTTCTGCTGGCCTGATCCAATTGCAACAGAAGCAAATCCTGATGGTGAATTTCGTATGGCACAGCTTGTAAGGGCTTGTAAGGGCTTGAAAGATGCTTGTACTGCTTATGGTATGCCGTTAATATCCGGTAAAGATTCCATGAAAAATGAGTCGAATATTGGCGGAAAGAAAATCCCGGTAAGGCCGACGCTTCTTGTTTCTCAGATGGGAATAATAGAGGATGTCTCAAAGGCTGTAACATCTGATTTTAAAGATGCCGGAGACCTAATCTATGTTCTTGGTGAGACAAGGGCAGAGCTTGGAGGAAGCTTCTTTGAGGAGCTGATTGCTAAAGATAATAACGAACTACATCTTGGCGACTGTCCTGCTGTTAAGCTGGATGAAGCAAAGTCTCTTTATAAAAAACTTCATACAGCAATGACTAAATCAATTGTGAAATCTTGTCATGACCTTTCTGATGGAGGCCTGGCTGTAGCTGCTGCTGAATCTGCTCTTGGTGGGCAGCTCGGCGCGGAAATTAAGCTTGAGAATGTTCCTGCAATAAAGGATGATTTGGAATCTGCAAGGCTGTTGTTCAGTGAAACTCCATCTCGTTTTATTGTTACAGTTAAAGCTGAAAGCAAAGAAGAGTTTGAGCAGATTATGAGCGGAACAAAAACAGCCATGGTTGGAACCGTTTCAGACCGGGATTCAATCTGCTTTAATAAAGACGGAAGCAATTGTCTTGAAATCAGTATTTCTGAAATAGAATCAGCATGGAAAAGCTTTAAATAGTGGCATCTGCAATAATCCGGAGGAAAGAATGGCAGTAAAAACATGTATTATAACTGGCTTTGGCATAAACTCTGATAGAGATTTAGCTGAAGCATTTAAAATGGCCGGATCTGAGGCCGAACTTGTACATATAAATGATTTAATCGAAGACTCTTCCAAGCTGGAAAACTTCCAAATCCTTGGATTTCCCGGTGGATTCTCTTTTGGAGATCATCTTGGTTCCGGTTTGGTGTTTGCTCATCTGTTCAAGAAAAATCTAAAACCAGCGCTTGAGAAATTCATTTCAGACGGCAAACTTATAATTGGAATCTGCAATGGTTTTCAGGTTCTTGTTAAAATGGGAGTATTGCCTAATATTTCCGGTAACTGGAAACCTGAAGTTACTCTGGTTCACAATGAATGCGGTGCGTTTATTGATAACTGGGTAAGCCTTGAAAAAAAAGCCGGCTCAAATTGTGTTTGGCTTAAGGGGATAGATTCTATAGAACTTCCTATTCGTCATGGCGAAGGCCGCTTCATTACAGACAACACTGAAATCCTTGATTACATAAAAGACAACAATCTTGATGTTTTAAAATATTCTGGATGGAACCCAAATGGTTCTACAGCTGATATCGCCGGGATAACTGATAAAACAGGCCGTATTTTTGGTCTTATGCCACATCCTGAAGCATTTATACACCCGGAAAATCATCCCCAATGGGCAAGGCAGAACATTGAACGAGGTTTTGGGCTTGACATTATAAAAAACGGAGTTGATTATTTTAAATAAAAGGGGAATGAAAAAATGAAAGCAATAGAAATCGCGGACGGTATCTTTCGAGTTGCCGCCAACATTGGAAGCAAAGAGCTTTTTGAGGGCATTTGGCCGATTCCGGAGGGTGTCTCACTTAATACTTATCTTGTAAAAGGAGAAAAAACTGCTCTTATAGATCTTGTAAAAGATTGGGATGATGCTCTTGATCAGGTCAACGAACAGCTTGCGGCAGCTGGCTCTTCTATCGAATCTATTGATTATCTGATAATAAATCATATGGAGCCGGATCATACAGGCTGGCTTTCTGAAATGAAAGAAAAGAATCCTGGTTTAAAAATTTATTGTTCAAAAAAAGCAGTTCCACTTGTAAAGGCATTTTATAAAATTGAAGAAAATGTTTTTGCAGTAGGTTCAGGCGACAGTCTTGATCTTGGAAATGGAAAAGTTCTTGTTTTTGAAGATATTCCAAATGTTCACTGGCCAGAAACAATGGCAACTTTTGAAAAATCTACGGGAATTCTTTTTCCGTGTGATGCCTTTGGTTCTTACGGACAGGTTAATGAGCATGTTTTTGATGATCAGTTAACACCGGAAGAAGAAAAGTTTTATGAGGAAGAAACTCTCAGGTATTATGCTAATATTGTTTCTACTTTTTCAGGCTTTGTTACTAAAGCTATCAAAAAGCTTTCAGATCTTGATATAAAGGTTATTGCTCCTTCTCATGGAATTATCTGGCGAAAAAATCCTTCTAAAATTGTTGAGGCATATCAGAAGCTTGCGTCTTATCATAATGGTCCGGCAGAAAAAGAGATCACATTTATATGGTCAAGTATGTATGGCAATACTGAAAAGATGGTAGAGCCTATTATAAAGGCTGTTGAAGCAGAAGGTGTGAAGATAAATGTTCACCGGGTTCCTCAAGAACATGTTTCATTTGCTCTTGCTGATGCCTGGAAGTCAGCAGGACTCATTTTTGGAATGCCTACATACGAATACCGAATGTTTCCGCCTATGGCTAATGTTCTTGATATTTTTGACAGAAGTCACGTGAAGTCAAGAAAGGTTTTTAGATTTGGCTCATACGGATGGTCTGGCGGCGCGCAGAAGCAGTTTCAGGAAATGACAGAAGGTCTGAAATGGGAGTGCATTGAACCTGTCGAATGGCAGGGGCGGGCTGATGAAGAAACTGTAGAGAAAGCAATCAATCAGGCAAAAGAATTAGCCAGGCAGATTAAAGCATTATAGAAAATTATAATATGAATTTAGGGAGAATCTTTGAAATCATGATTTTAAGATTCTCCTTTTTTTAATTAAAAAAGCCTCAAAAAAATAAATTTTTTTCTTGCATATTACGCTACGTAATGTTTTATAAATAAAGTATGGAAGAGTATTCAACCGGACAACTTGCAAAAATGTTTGGTATTTCTGTAAGAACTATTCAGTATTATGATAAACAAGGGCTTCTAAAAGCAGACTTTGGAGCAAATGGACATCGCGTCTACAAAAAAAATGATGTGCTCAGATTACAGCAGATCCTTTTTCTGAAATCTTTTGGTTTTTCTCTAACCGAAATAAGAGACCGTCTTTTAAATATAGAGTCACCAACTAATCTAAAAAAACTTTTTGAGCAGCAAAAACTTGCTTTGCACAAAAAAATTGAGGATCTTCAGGACGTTATTTCTGTTATGGATAAAACCATAGAA
>JAQQAK010000109.1 GCA_028527945.1 Spirochaetaceae bacterium | reverse complement strand
CTGAAAAGATTTAAAAGCTATTATCAGGCGAGAGAAAATTCTTATTTATTGAGGCTCTTTAAAATTTTAGTAAGTTTTGAAAGAGCCTCTATAACCTGAAAAGTATCAACCTCTTACAGAAAAAACAGTTGAAGGAACTTTATCTTCAAGTATGTCTGTAATTGAATAATTTCCATTTGCTATTATGGTTTCTATTCCGGCATTGGTTATCATTTCAGCAGCCTTAACCTTTGAAAGCATCCCCCCAAGCCCTAAATCACTTTTACCATCTGCAGCCATAGCTTTTACATGATCATCAATTACATCTACACGGCGAATAAGTTCAGGAACTCCACTTGTTTTACGAGGATTGGAAGCGTAAAGCCCGTCTACATCAGTTAGAATAAGAGCTTTATCTACATCAGCAGCCATTGAAACAAAGGCCGCAAGAATATCATTATCAGTAAAATTACCTTCAGAGTCGAATTCTTCTTTATTTACCATATCATTTTCATTAATAATAGGAATAATATCTTTTTCAAGACATCGATTTATTATTTCTGTAACAGCTTCAACCTCAGACTCATTATCAAAATTATGATGAGTTAATAAAAGCTGAGCAGTATAAATATATTTCTCGTTAAAAAAATCTTTATAAAAACGGCTCAACTGAATCTGCCCCATACCTGAAAGAATCTGAAGACTGACAGTATCTGAGGGGCGGTTTCTAAGACTCCTAATTTCCATTCCGGCGGCAACCGCTCCAGAGCTGACGATTACAGGCTGAACACCTTCACGATGCAGAAGCGATATTTCATCAACTTTTTTATGTAACCACTCATAGTCTATCCTGTGTTCACGGCTAATAAGAGCCGAACCAATCTTAATAAGAAGCTTCATCTATAGATCCTTATGAGTAAAGTTTTTTTCTCCATCAGCGAAAGGCTTTACAATCTGCCCTTCACCCTCAAGAAAATATTTATAAATAGTCAAACCTTCAAGACCGACTGGCCCGCGCGCATGGATTTTACCAGTAGAAATTCCCACCTCAGCACCAAATCCATATCTGAAACCATCAGCAAACCTTGTTGAACAATTCTTCATAACAGAACTTGAATCTACATTAGCCATAAAAATCTTTGCGGCATCTTCATCTGTTGTTAGAATACAATCAGTATGATGACTTCCATGCACGTTAATAAACTCAACAGCTTCAAAAAGACTATCTACAACTTTCACAGATAAAATAAAATCATTATATTCAGTATCCCAATCAGAATCTTTTGCAGGTTCAACATCTATATACTTCAAAGTCTCAGAATCACCTAAAAGTTTAACTTCAGGCATAATTTGCGGTAATTTAGAAATCACTTCTTCAGCAGCATTTTTATGAACAAGAAGAGTTTCTATTGCGTTACATACAGCTGGATATTGACATTTTGCGTCACGAACAAGATTGAGAGATTTTTCTAAATCATAGTTTTTGTCAACATACATATGACAAATACCATCAGAGTGCCCCATTACCGGTATTTTTGTATTCTCCATAATGTGACGGACAAGAGCATTAGAGCCTCTTGGAATCATTAAATCAATATATTGATCAAGAGCCAGAAGAGCACTAATTTCCTCTCTGCTCTCAACAAGCATTATAACATCTTTAAAATCATCAGAAACTTCAGCCGCAGTCTTTATTAGAATTTCAGAAAGGATTCGATTTGAATTAAGAGCTTCAGAACCACCTTTCAAAATAACAGCGTTACCACTTTTTATACAGAGACCAGCAATTTGAACAAGAGCATCAGGTCTGGATTCAAAAATAACACCAATAAGTCCGATAGGAACACTCACTCGCCTTAAAATAAGCCCATCATCAAGTTCTCTATTAAGAGATACTTTACCAAGAGGATCTGTAAGTCCTGCAAGAGATTCCAAACCGGAAGCCATTTGCTGAAGCTTCTTCTCTGTTATTGCAAGCCTCTTTACCAGAGCATTGGCAAGTTGCTGTTTTTCAGCGGCCTCTAAATCTTTCTTATTTTCTTCAACAATTTTGTCACAATTAGTTCTAAGAGCCTCTGCCCAACAAAGCAAAACCTTATTTCGCTGTTCAAAACTAACAGTAGCAAGCTTGTAAGATGACTGTTTCAGCTTTTTTGTATTTTCAAGTAAATTCATTTACCTAATTCCTTACTTCTTTTTATTGTTGCTTCAACGGTTTCTGAAACTATTTTTTCATAATCAGAAGCTTCAAGAACTTCTCTTCCAGCAACTGTGGTTCCATTTGGAGAACTTACCATTGTAACAAGCTCTTCAGGACTCATGTTCTTTTCAAGAAGAAGAGCTGCGGTACCTTTCATAGTTTGCAAGCTTAACTGCCTTGAAACATCAGGACTAAGCCCCGCATCTATTCCGGCTTTAATAAAAGCTTCAGCCAATCTTGCAAAATAAGCAGGACCGGAACCTGAAACACCAGTAACAGCATCTATTAAAGATTCTTCAACCTTTAAAGCAACTCCGGCAGCACCCAATATGGTTTCCGCGGCCTTAAGATCTTTTTCTGTAGCACGGCTCCCCGGAGCAAAACCAGCAGCCATTTCACCGACAAGACATGGTGTATTAGGCATCACTCTAATAACCCTTGCGTTGGGCATTATTTCTTCATAAAAAAAGATACCAATACCAGCCGCAATAGAAATTACAAGCCCTGAAAAATTTGAAAGAGGAGCCGTAGCAGCTTTCATCATCTGGGGTTTTACGGCAAGAATAAGTATATCACAAGCTTCAAGCTCTGAAGCCTGATTTACAGGTTCAACATTCTTAAAGTTGCTCTTAAAAAGATTTATTCTTTCTTCTGAAATATCATAAGGAACAATAACGTATTCATCAAGTTTGTCTGAAACCGCGCCAGCAATGGCAAAAGCCATGTTACCAGCTCCCAAAAAACCAAGTCTAATCATGAAAGAATATTATTATAAAGAATTGATATTATCAACTACAGGTAAAAGCTAAAACTGCATTGTGAAAACTCAAAACATCTCTCTAAAAAGTCTTTTTGAGAAAAACTATCTTTGCTTATTAAGGCTCTTTTAAACCCAACCAAAGTTTTTAAAAGAGCTACCTTAATGTAAATGAAGAAGATTTAACAA
>JAQQAK010000108.1 GCA_028527945.1 Spirochaetaceae bacterium | reverse complement strand
ATCTATTCAATTTTGAAGATATACCTCTTATCTCTCCTTTTTTTGCGTCAATACCAGAAACTTATTCAGCAAAAAAAATTATACCTGTTTGCAGCAATTATTTTCTTGAAGAATCACTCATTCAGAACAAGAATGCTTTATTCAATCTGCCGTCCAATGGAACAGTTGCCGGCAGCGCCCTTTTCAGCGCGCTTATGTTGACATCTGGCCCGGTATTTTTAAGTGGCCTTGATTTTTCATTTATAGACTGTCTTAGTCATGTCAGGCCGCATAGTTTTGATATTTTATTGGAACAAAGAGCTGACAGAATTAATCCTGTTAAAAATATTTATTTTAATAGAAATATTTTCCCATCAGAACGTTTTACAGGCTCCAAGCACAATAGAAGAACAAGCTATGCTTTAAAAACATATGGGGGATGGTTTGCATCTATTAGTCGAAATATTTCAGAAAGATGTTATTTTCTTGATTATTTTTCAAATCCTCCGGGACACTTTAAAACTATCAGCTACAACAATGCGGCAAAGCTGTTATCCCCTTCACTTCAATCATTACCAATTCTAAGTACAATTAATGCGCCGCAAAAGCGCGAAATAATTTTAAGAAATTTTCTATTATCACTTTTTAGGAATTTTGAAAAAACTAAAGAAGAATGTGAAGTTATAATTGAAGGCTCAGAATTATTTAAACTTTTAAATAATGACTATATTTTTAATCTGTTTCTTCCTGATTTACTGGAGTTTAAAAAACATTTTATTAATATTACTGACAAAACCGCGACAAAAAAAGCTTGTTCAATAATTGACAAGATTTTATTTTTTTTGGAAGATTTTTTAATATATGTACAATAACAGTAGTATACTAGAACGAAACCTGTTATCTCTATCTCTTCAAAATAAAGAGCTTGCTGTAGAATTAACAAAAGCAGAACTTTCATCTGTAGTAAGCTTTAAAGAGTCAAGAAACAATAAAAGTATTATTCCTGTAATAAACCGTAGCAATAGAGACTACGCATTACATTCTACCTTCGATCCGCAGAAGGAAGGTCTTAGATATTCCGATTCAGTAAAAGGCGGTGGCTATATTGTTGTTTTCGGTCTTGGTGGCGGATATCATATTAGAGAATTACTTAAACGCAATGATATAAACGGTATTTTGATAATTGATAAAGATATTGAAATTCTTAAAGCAATTTTATCATCGATAGATCTTTCTGATGTCTTATCAGATCCTCGAATATTTATTCTCATTGATAAAACATCTTCTTATATTAGAGAGTTCTTACCAGAAAATTACCTTCCTGCAATAACGGGTAATTTTCAGACAATCAGTCTTAGAGCCAGAATTGATTCTGATAAAGAATATTTTTTATCCATCTTTGACACTATCAAAGAAGTAATGGACACTCTTTCTGATGATTATACAGTTCAGACATGGTTTGGTAAAAAATGGTTTTTAAACTCATTATCAAACCTTGAACCGGCAGAATCTTCAACAACGATTTTGCGTTCACAAAGAAATATAAGCATAGCAGGAGCAGGGCCTTCTCTTGAATTATATCTTGATGAATTAGCTGATAACAAAAGAAATACCTTTTTAATATCAACAGATACAGCTTTGGCTTGTTTACTTAAAAACTCTATAAAACCGGATCTTGTAATTTCTATTGATTGTCAACAAATCAGCTATCAACACTTCATGGCCGGGTATCCTAAAGATATTCCTTTAGTTCTTGATCTTGCCTCCCCGCCTCTTTTATCAAGACTTTCAAACAAAACTTTATTTTTTACAAGCGGTCATCCTTTTTCCCGCTACGTAAATAAAAACTGGCGTCAATTTCCATTCATTGACACCTCAGGAGGTAATGTAACTCACGCTGCTGTTTCTCTTGCTGAAAGTCTTGGAGCCTCAAATATTTATATCTATGGAGCAGATTATTCATACCCACAGGGAAAAAGTTACGCGAGAGGAACTTATGTTTATCCTTATTTTTCAACACGCACAGACAGAACAATTCCATTAGAATCAAACTTTTATAAGTTTCTTTACAGAAATGAAAACATATCAATGATCAAAACAGACTATGGTTTCAGATACATTACTCGCCCAATGCTTAATTATAAGGGAAGATTAGAGACCTTTGCAAAAAAGCTGAACGCAAATATTATTCCTGTTAAAGGACTTGGTGTTGATATAGATATTACACCAAAGGAAAAAGTGATTCATGAACCTTCAATTTTCTCAGCAGGCGAATCCCGTTCATCATGGAAAGAGTTTCTCAATATTTACAAACAAAAACTTAAGAACTTAACTGTTCCTGATTTACCACCATCTCGTTATTTTTCAAGTCTTGATTATACAGATAAAGATGTCTGGACGACATTATTTCCGGTTGCAGCAGTAATTAGAAAAAAGTACAGGGATGAAAATATTAAGTCATCTGTTTTACTATCAGATGTCAGAGATTGGGCTCTTGATGCAATAGACCAACATCTTTAATATTTTTTTGTAAAAAAAGCTATATACAACTGCAATTTCTTCCGTATAATATAATAATATGGCGAAGAAAAGCATAAAAATATTTGTTTCAATAAGCATTGTGTTCTATTTTCTTGTAGGTTTCTATGTATGGTATTCAGTATCATCCTTCAAAGGAGCTGAATCAAAAAAGGCAGAAGAAGTTACGTCTTTGATAAACACTAAGATAGAAAGTGCTTATTCTGTAGATAATTCTTTTTCATCAAAATACTTTCTAAAAAAAGTTGATGAAATTTTTGGAAAGTTTCCATCACTTTCAGGAATTATACTTGATACTGGAAATAATCAACTTCAGTATGTGCATATTAAAGATCAAAGTTTGTTAAAAAATAGCGATTATAAAGCTATTTCAGCAGGGACTGTTCCTCAAATGACAGCATCCCACCCTCTTGTAAAGATTTCAAGTTCTAATCTTTATACCTCTGGAGGATTGAAAATTCATACAACTTTGATATTTAATTTTCTTGATCGTAAGGTTCTTTTTCCAGTATTACGCAATTCTCTAATTATAATCCTTGCTTTTCTTGCCCTTACGCTTGTAGTTTACTTTACTACAGACTATGAAAAAGCAGATTCAGACCGTACTGATGAGGAAGAAGATTACAGAGACAGTTATAAAGATAATGATGACGATTCTACAGAAGATTTTGAATCTTCATTAGAAAATGATGATGACGATGATGATTTAGATCTATCTCTTCCTGATGACATAAATACAGAAAATAATATAATCGAAGATGATATTATAAGTGATGAACCAGAGGATAGTGAATCTGAAACGTCAAAAGAAGAGTTAAATAAAGATAAAAAGACAACAGGAATGTATTCTGATAGAAGCGGACTTGTCTGGGGCAGTTTTCTTCAGGAAAAGCTTGATGCTGAATTAAAACGCGCGGCGTCTTTTTACCAGGACAGTTGTTTTGTTGTAATGAAGTTTGTAAGCCCTTCAGGCATAATTCCATACAAGAATATTTCTGAGCTTATTATAAATCATTTTCAATACAAGGATCTTGCCTTCGAGTCAGGGGATCATACTTTTTGTATAATAATTCCGGATAAGGATATTGATGAAGGTATTATTTTAGTAGAGAGATTTATTAAAAATATGGAAGGTGTATTTTCTGATTCAGAATACAGAATTTATGCTGGAATGACTTCAAGAAACGGAAGACTTCTTGATCATAAAAGAATGATAAAGGAAGCAAAGATTGCTTTATCAAAGGCTGAATTTGAGACCAAAAGCACAACAATAGCTTTTAGAAGTGATCCTGATAAATACAGAAATTATATTGCTTCTAAAGAATTAACTCCTTCAGAATAAGTCAACAACCTCCCCGTCACTTTGGCGGGGTGTTTACTTCATCTCTGCGAAAAAATAAAAAAAGCCTCTATTGCCTCATATTAATATCAATCAACATTAGGAATTGATAAGGTTTGACCATCCCGACTTAAGAATGTTGCAGGAAATATTTCTCTTGCTTCTTTTAACATTGCACGTAAATCAGGCTCAATATACCTTGGGCTGTAATGAATAAGTCCCATACGTTTTACTCCGCCAGCATCTGCCGCGCAAGTTGCTGCCTGTACAGAGGTCATATGCTTTTTTTCAAAAGCATCTTCTTTAAGTTCGTGCTTAAACATACCTTCACAAATCATCAGATCTGAATTAGCTGCCCATTTTGATATTTTCTCAAGATATAGAGTATCTGTAACAAAGGTAAACTTACGTCCGGATCTTGCTATACCCATAACATCTTCAGGCTTAACGATACTTCCATCTTCCAGTTCAACAGATTCTCCACGCTGTAAAACAGACCATAATGGGCCTTTAGGGACGTTTAATTCTTCAGCCTTTTCTGGATAAAAGATTCCAGGCCTTTCATCTTCCTGCAAAACGTATCCATAACAAGTTTTTGTATGCTCCAACTTAAATGCCGATATCTTAAACCCATCACCCTCGTAACATACTCCATCCTCAGAAATCTCTCTTACAATAATTTCGTAATTTATATACATATCAAGAGTTCTTCTGCTTGCTTCGATATATTCTTTTATTTTTGGCGGCCCATAAATGTATAATGGTTCATCCCTGTCAACTTGAGATGACAACATAAGAATTCCGGGAAGCCCTGTTACATGATCCGCATGAGTATGTGAAATAAAGATTGAAGTAATCTTCTTCCATTTCAAGTTCAGTTTTTTTAGTGATATTTGAGTAGCTTCACCACAATCAAAGAGAAAAAGCTCCCCTTCACGCCGAAGCAATACTGATGTTAAAAATCTATGAGGTAAAGGCATCATTCCGCCTGTACCGAGAATAAAAGCTTCAAGATTCATATTTCTACCTATTACGTTTACTATCTGCCAGTGTTTTTTTTCTATGTCCTGAAATTTTCATAAGTTGACGTAACTCTATATTTTCTTTATCAGGAATACTATCTATGCATTTCAGAAATAATTCCATACAAGCGACCGCGTCATCTTCTGCGCGATGGGCATTTGTTAAATCTATTCCAATATTTTTTGCTATATTTCCTAGTTTATAACTTCTAAATCCTTTAAAAAAATGTTTCGCAAGAATTATAGTATCAATACAAACAAGGTTATCTATTTTAAATCCTAAAAAATCTATAGCAAACATTAGAAATGCTGCGTCAAATCCAATATTATGCGCAACAAGCACAGTACCATCAATAAAATCAATAAAATCTGGCAGAATATCTTTCATTAAAGGCTTGTCAGCGACCATATTATCTGAAATCCCATTAACATTTGAAGCTGCCTCAGGAATACTCATTTCAGGATTTATAAGTCCGGAGAATACATATCGTTCTCCGGATAAATTATATTTCACTGCACCTATTTCTATTATCTTATCTTTATCAGGATAAAGACCTGTTGTCTCAAAATCAAAAGCTGTAAAATAAATATCTCCTAAACGTTTATTATACATTGGCCTCATCTACTTTAAGAACTTTTTTAAGTTTAAATTTAATTTTATTGTTTCGGCATTCAACCAGAATATGATCTCCGCTCTTAAAATTGCCTTTAAGCATTTCCATTGAAAGATTATCTTCAATCTGATTCTGTATCATTCTTCTAAGAGGTCTTGCACCGTATTTAACGTCATAACCTTCTTCAATAAGTTTTTCTTTTGCTTTCTTGCTTATTTCAATAAAAATATTATTTTCAAATAATCTTAAAGCTACTTCAGAAAACATTATATCAAATATCTTTCCAACATCTTTCTTATCAAGACTATGAAAAACGACAATATCATCAATACGGTTAAGAAACTCAGGTCTGAAGAATTTTCTAAGTTCAGTCATTGCAGAGTTTTTAATTTCATTGTGATCCATTATTCCTTCTGCAACAGAAAATCCCAAAGATGTTCCCCTTGAAATCTCTCGTGCTCCAGCGTTACTTGTCATAATAAGAACAGCATTTCTAAACGAAACCTTATGCCCAAGGTTATCAGCAAGTTCACCCTCTTCAAGAACCTGCAAAAGAAGATTAAATACGTCAGGATGAGCCTTTTCAATCTCATCAAGCAAAATAACGCTGTAAGGTCTTCTTCTTATCTGCTCAGTCAGAACTCCGCCTTCCTCGTATCCAACATATCCTGGAGGGGCGCCGACAAGTCTTGAAAGATTATGCTTTTCCATATAATCAGACATATCAATTCTAATAAGAGAATCTTTATCACCAAATAAAAACTCGGCAAGAGTTTTTGCCAAAAGTGTTTTACCAACACCAGTAGGTCCCAAGAATATAAAAGAACCCATCGGCCTAAATGGAGAACTCAAACCTGTTCGTGACCGTCTTATAGATGATGCAATAACCTTTATTCCGTCATCCTGGCCTATTACACTTTTATGCAATTCTTCTTCTATATTTAAAAGACGCTCAGATTCAGACTGTGCTATTCTAAAAAGTGGAATACCAGTTATGTTGGATATTAATTCCTGAATATCATCAGCGTTTACTTCATTCTTTTCCTGTTTTAAGGTGTCCTGCCAGCCTTTTTTTAGCTCTTCCACTTCATTTTTCATCTGCCTGACAGTATCTCTTACAGCAGCAGCCTTCTCATAATTCTGGCTGTTTACAAGAGTTATTTTTTCTTGAGTCAGATCTTCGATCTTTTTTTCCATTTCAGCAAGTTCTTTAGGTCTAATACTATTATTAATTCTTTTATAAGAACCTGCTTCATCGATAAGATCTATAGCTTTATCCGGCAGGAATCTGTCAGAAATATACTTTGAAGATAATTTGGCAGCAGCTTCCAGAGCATCTTCGGTATAGACTACATTATGATGCTCTTCATAATTCAGCTTTATTCCTTTAAGAATACTTATTGTATCATCAATGTTTGGCTCTTCAACAACGATAGTCTGAAATCTTCGTTCAAGGGCTGCATCTTTTTCAATATGCTTTTTATACTCATTCAAAGTTGTTGCGCCAATACATTGAAGCTCTCCCCTTGATAATGCAGGCTTAAGCATATTAGACGCGTCTATGGCCCCTTCAGCGCCTCCTGCGCCGATAATTGTATGCAGTTCATCAATGAATAAAATTACATTACCAGCAGCACTAATTTCTTTCATAACCCGTTTCAGCCGCTCTTCAAACTCACCACGATATTTTGTACCCGCAATTAAGGAAGCAAGATCCAGAGTAAGAACTCTTTTTCCTATAAGGACTTCAGGAGCTTCTCCTTCAACAATTTTCTGCGCAAGACCTTCTATAATTGCTGTTTTACCAACCCCTGGTTCACCAATTAAAACCGGATTATTTTTGTTACGTCTTGCAAGAATTTGTATAACACGCTGAATTTCCTTTTCTCGTCCAATCACAGGATCCAGCTTTTTGGCTCTTGCGTACTCGGTTAATTCTCTTGAAAACTCATCAAGTGTAGGAGTAGATTTTTTACTACCAGTATTCTGTTTTTTTCTGCTTTGTTCATTCTGTAGCGGATTTTTCTGCTTTATATTTCCTGGACCTCTTAGATCCATAACAGTAGCTCTTAAATTATCTGTATTTACTGAATTCTTTATGAAAAATCTTGAAACAACACTTCCACTCTCATTAACAGAAGCAATAATTAGATGTTCTGTTCCGATATAATCATGCCCAAGGTTTCTTGCTTCTTCCGCGGAATCTTCAAGAATTTTTTTACCACGTCTTGATGGAGGTACATCACCCAAAATAAGACCACTATGTTTTTTAGGTATATTCCGTTCAATTTCCAACTGTAATTCGCCAGGATCTATTCCAGCAGCCTGTACAGCTTTATAACCAAGACCTTCACCTTCTTTTATAATTGCAAGAATTATATGCTCAGGAAGCAGCTGATCTGAATGAAACCTTTTTGCTTCTTCTTGAGCAAAAATAGTAAGTATTCTCTGAGCTCTTTGTGTAAGTCCTTTAAACATTCTTTCCTCCAATCTATTTAAAAACGTTTTAAACTTTAAACATTAAAATATATCCATACATCAATTTATCTTTTTATCATTTAAAGCGGTTCTAATAAAGTCCGCCCTAAACATATCAATTATAGTTTCATCTGTTGAAGCACCATTTTCAAGAGCAATTTTCTCTATGTGAGATTTTTGGCATAAAAAGACAAGACTGGTACACAATTCAAGAGGAATATTAATAAGCCCAAGACATATACCAAGTCGTAGTGTTAACAGATTACTAATGGCCTCTGTTGAGGTTAATAACCTACAATTAGTTAAAAGACCAAAAGCCCTAAAAACAGCATCATCGATTTCAGTTTTCTTTTTTTCGTATATTTCTGTTCTGGCAGTTCTTTCATATCCGGACAGTTGCTCAGAGAGCTTTTCAAGTTTCTGGATTATTTCTTTTTCAGTTTGTCCAATTGTGAACTGGTTGGATATTTGATACATGCTTCCAAGTGAATGATCATTATCATCACTCATAAATCCTTTAACAGTAACGCCTATCTGAACAACAGCCTTTAGAGCCTTTTCAATAAGGCCAGCCTTTTCCAAAGCCGGAAGATGCATCATT
>JAQQAK010000107.1 GCA_028527945.1 Spirochaetaceae bacterium | reverse complement strand
ATATAAAAAAGGAAAAAAGAGAGAGCTGAGGAATGCAAGCATTCCTCTGAAGTTTTGTTTCACAAAACATTCAAGCGTCAACCGTTTGGCATCCACTCAAAATCATGCTTCATTTAACTTCCTGTATTTGTCGATATCATACGATATCTTTTTCCGTTGCGTGACTTTCACAACGTTCCTTTCACTTTGAAAGGAGGTGATCCAGCCGCACTTTCCAGTACGGCTACCTTGTTACGACTTCACCCCCCTTACCAAGCATACCTTCGGCGTCGTCCTCACGAAGTTAGACTAACGACTTCGGGTACACCCAACTCGGGTGGTGTGACGGGCGGTGTGTACAAGGCCCGGGAACGTATTCACCGCGCCATGCTGATGCGCGATTACTAGCGATTCCAACTTCATAGAGTCGGGTTTCAGACTCCAATCTGTACTGAGACTGGCTTTCTGCGATTTGCTCCACCTCGCGGCTTCGCGGCGCTCTGTACCAGCCATTGTAGCACGTGTGTAGCCCAGGACATAAGGGCCATGATGACTTGACGTCGTCCCCACCTTCCTCCGGTTTGTCACCGGCAGTATCATCTGAGTCCCCAACTTAATGCTGGCAACAGATGACAGGGGTTGCGCTCGTTGCGGGACTTAACCCAACACTTCACAGCACGAGCTGACGACAGCCATGCAGCACCTGTATATAGACTGCAAGCAGCTGCAATGTCTCCATTACATTCCTATATATGTCAAGCCCTGGTAAGGTTTCTCGCGTATCATCGAATTAAACCACATGCTCCACCGCTTGTGCGGGCCCCCGTCAATTCCTTTGAGTTTCACCCTTGCGAGCATACTCCCCAGGCGGTGCACTTAACGCGTTAGCTACGGCACTGAGGATATCTCCCCAACACCTAGTGCACATCGTTTACAGCGTGGACTACCAGGGTATCTAATCCTGTTCGCTCCCCACGCTTTCGCATATCAGCGTCAGTATCTGGCCAGAAGCTCGCCTTCGCCACCGGTATTCTTCCTAATATCTACAGATTTCACCCCTACACTAGGAATTCTAACTTCCCCTCCGATACTCTAGCTTAGCAGTTTCCAGTGCGTCCCCTCGGTTAAGCCGAGATCTTTCACACCAGACTTGCCATGCCGCCTACATGCCCTTTACGCCCAATGAATCCGAACAACGCTTGCCCCTTACGTGTTACCGCGGCTGCTGGCACGTAATTAGCCGGGGCTTATTCCAAGTTTAACGTCATCTGAGTGTCATTCCCTACACTCATTATTCCTCCACAAGAAAAGTACTTTACAACCGTTAGGCCTTCTTCATACACGCGGCGTCGCTCCGTCAGACTTTCGTCCATTGCGGAAGATTCTTAGCTGCTGCCTCCCGTAGGAGTCTGGGCCGTATCTCAGTCCCAGTGTGGCCGGTCACCCTCTCAGGCCGGCTATTCATCGTCGCCTTGGTAGGCCTTTACCCCACCAACTAGCTAATGAACCGCAAGCTCATCCAAAAGCGAAGCCTTAGCTCCTTTCCCTTTTAAGTTCCCACTTAAAAGAATTATTCGGTATTACCCTGTGTTTCCACAGGCTATCCCCAACTTCCGGGCAGATTACTTACGTGTTACTCACCCGTTCGCCACTCTCATCAAAGTGCAAGCACTTTGAATCCCGTTCGACTTGCATGCTTAAAACGCGCCGCCAGCGTTCGTTCTGAGCCAGGATCAAACTCTCCATAATATAGTTGCTAATCATTAAGATTAGCAAGTTTATCCTAATTCAATTGACGGTTCATCTAACATCTACTCTATTTCAAGTAGCTCATCAGATTCACCCAAACACAGGCTCTCTCCTTCCCTATTTACTATTAAAGAACTTCGTTTCTTCTCTCTTATAATAGAAGAAACATACACTTAAACTGTGTTTTAAAAACACAATCCAGAGCTTTTCAAGCTTGATTCAATCAAGCCGCTCGTCAGTGTGGAGGCAAATATATCAAAACCTCCCATCAGCGTCAAGTAGTTGTTAGTATCTTTTTTATTTTTATTCAAAAAAGTTAAAAAATCAAACTTTCAAACTATTTTAGAGCAAAGTATTATCGCTTAAAAAATTCTTTTCCTCAAGCATAAAAATTATTATTTTTTATGATTTTTTATTTTGCTTATTGATTTTAACAATATCTTAAATATAATTGAAATATCTTAATTATTGATAAGGATAAGGAATATGAGAAAATCAATTACAAGATTACTTCTAGGCACAGCATTAATAGTAATGCTAATGAGTTGTTCTACTACAGGACTAGGCTCATTTCAATCTAAACCAAGCAGGGTTGCGGCAACAAAAAGCTTAGATCCTGCAAGCGATGGAAAACCTTTCCATGTAATCAGAACAATTCAGCAGGCACCAATACCTAAAGGAGCAACTGTAGGAATTGTTGCATCAACACCCGGAGCATTCAGTATTTTCATGAGCTCAGCATTAGAAAGCAAAGGTTTGACAGTTAGAGAAACCAACCTTTATAGTTTTCTTCCTCCAGCACAGCAGCAACTGATTGATCCGCAAGGCAGATACACCTTCATGGACGATCTCGCAAACGAAACAGTTAATATAGTAAAACAAAAGGGTGATGCATCATTACCAACTGCAGAATCATCAACAACTAACCTTGATGTAGATGCTTTAATAGAAAAAGTTTCAGATTCCGACGATCTCTTAATAGAAAAACAAAGAGCAAATCATTATCTTTCACTCCTTGATGAAATGAAGGCAGTAATTAAATCTCTTAATGTAGATTACCTTCTTGTTTCAGGAGCTCCATACACAGGACTAAGCTACAGTGTAAAAATTTATGACACAAAGAACTTCAATGTTGTATTCAGCAATGTTGTTGTAGCTGATCCAGTAGACTGGAGAGAAGAAATTGGTTCACCAGAAAAAAGCAAAGAACTATCTTTCAACTTTGAGACTGAAGGAGAGCCTTCACCTTACTGGGATCTTTCATACTGCGAATACATAGCAGGTAAAATAGAGTTCCAAGAATAAAGACTTGACCTCTATTACAATTCAAGTTATGTTTAAGGAGTAATGAAAACAATGCTAAAAGCTAAAACAGCAGTCGTCGAAAATCTAAACAATCTCTTGGTCGTCGTCAGTAGACTATGTTGTCTTAAAGCCGGAAGCACTGGTTAAGTTTTTTTACTTTTTGTAAACACAGACCTGCCTGCGGTTTAGCGGCAGGTCTTTTTTTTTGCTAAGGAGGATTCAAGTTTAGTGAAAAACAATATGGAGAAAGAAACAACTTTAACAGGAGCTCAAGCACTACTAAAAGCGCTTGAAGAAGAGAAGGCTGAAATAATCTTTGGATACCCCGGCGGAGCAACACTGCCCGTATACGACAAACTACATGAATCAGGAATAAGACATATCCTATGCAGACATGAACAAGGTGGAGCACATATGGCTGATGGCTACGCCAGAGCCACAGGCAAAGCAGGATTATGTATGGCAACAAGCGGTCCAGGAGCAACTAACCTTGTAACAGGACTGGCTACATCATTCATGGATTCAACACCTGTAATTGCTATAAGCGGACAGGTTCCAAGAGAAATGATTGGTAATGATGCTTTTCAGGAAGTAGACATTACAGGAATTACTATACCTATAACAAAACATAACTATCTTATTTCAGAGTCTTCAGAAATAAGCAACTCTATCCATGAAGCATATTACCTTTCAACAACAGGAAGAAAGGGGCCCATTCTTCTGGATATACCAAAAGATGTTTTAAACGAAAATATAAAAACTCCTGAAAAAAATAACCACAAAACAAATCTTGAAGGATATAACCCAACCATAAAAGGACATGTAGGCCAAATAAAAAGAGCCGTCACACTATTAAAAAAATCTAACAAGGTTTTAATAATCTCTGGGGGAGGAGTTGTATCCTCCGGCGCAGAAGACGCCTTAACAAACTTTGCAAAAAAATACCAAATCCCGGTAGCAGCAACACTAATGGGTAAAAACGGATTTCCTAATTCAGATGAACTATACCTTGGACTAGTAGGATATCATGGAACAGCCGCAGGTAATACTGCTATCCAAAAAGCAGAAACAATAATTGCTATTGGAACAAGATTTGGGGATAGAACCACCGGACCATTAAAAACCTTTGCTCAGAACGCAAACATTATACATATAGACATTGATCCGGCAGAAATTAGTAAAAACATACCATCTTTCATCCCAATTGTTGGCGACGCGTCAGCAATAATAGAAGAATTAGACAAACAATTTTCAGAAATTAAAAACGCTGAGTTAAATAGAAAAGAAGAAGAATGGCTAAAATATCTAATTGGAATAAAAACAAGCCGTACGAAACCAGCTGACAACAGCAAACTGAATATACCATTAATACTCGAACAACTGAAAAAAATATTAAAAGATCCGATAATTACAACAGATGTTGGCAGACATCAAATATTCACAGCGCATCATTTTCCGGTAGACAAAAAAAACAGCTTTATTACTTCAGGAGGCTTAGGAACAATGGGATTCGGTCTTCCGGCAGCTATAGGCGCAAAAGCAGGAAAACCTGACGAGACCGTAATATGCATAAGTGGAGACGGTTCATTCCTTATGTGCTGCCAAGAACTTGTAACCTCTGTAGAGGAAGACCTTCCTGTAATTGTCCTAGTAATGAGAGACAACCGCTTAGGAATGATCAGCCAGCTTCAAGACGCATTTTATGGAAAACGATACAACTGCTGTGATCTTGGCAGCGTTGTTGATTTTACTAAAATTGCAGAAGGAATGGGAGCAAAAGGAATTAGAGTAAAGACTCCAGAAGAAATTGAACCAGCAATAAAAAAAGCAATTGAATTGAATAAAACTACTGTGATTGAATTTATTATAGATGAAGCAAAAAATACCTATCCAATGGTAACAGGTAATAGTTTGACAGACTTCATAGAAGAGGAATTATAAATGAAACATACAATATCAATACTTTGCGATGACAAACCAGGAGTTATGACAAGAATATCAGGATTATTCTCAAGACGAGGTTTTAATATTGAAAGTCTTACTGTCGGACATACTGAAACACCCGGCAAAAGCCGTTTTACCATAGTAGTAAGAGGTGATGATACTGTTTTAGAGCAGGTAAGAAAACAGCTCCAAAAGCTTGTTCATGTTATAAAAGTTTTAGACATAAAAAGCACTGAAGCAGTAGAAAGAGAACATGCTCTTCTAAAAATTGAAGTAAGCCCTAACAAAAGAAGTGAAGTGCTTCAAATAATAACAGCTCTCCAAGCAAGAATTATTGATTCAAGTAGTAATATTTGGATCCTTGAAATAACAGGAGACACAAAATCAGTGAATAATGCCTTTAATTTATTAGGCGACTATAAAATAGTAGAATCCATAAGAACTGGAAAGATAGCCCTAAAAAGGGATTCTATAGGAAAATAATTCCAGCTGCCCCTTTCTTTTTTAATCAAAAAATTAATATTAAAGATACCTTGTCACAAGTTTAAATAACTTGCGGCAAGGTAAGTTATCATGATATACCTAAACAATGGAAGATAGCAAAGAAACCATTGAATTCTGGAAACAAAAACGAGATGAAATAGGCAAAGAAATAATCCTAAAAAGCTTTGTTCGTTTTATTGGAGAATCAGGCAAAGGCCAGTATGATCTAAGTGGACTTTTATATGCGTCAGAAGAGCGTGTCTATTTTGAAGATTTTGAAAAATCCTCAATGTTTGACTTTTTAATAAAAAAAAGCAAAAAACAATATGAAAAGTTCACAATGAATTTTTTAGTATCAGACACATCTGAAATACGCAAAGTATCTGAATCAAGTGCTATTGCATGCGCTGAAGGCGCTATAGAAAAAGCAAAAAAACCTGGAATTATTGACTCTCTTCTAAAATCAACAATATGGGAAATAAGTTTCAAAGACGGATATTCATACTTCTTTGAAATATTTGAATCAAAAGAACTTGTAAAGCTAATAAACAATGAACAGTAATTATATAGAAATCTTAGAAACAGCAAAAAAGGCCGCAGCCGCGGCCGCAGAAATTATAATAAGCCTGCAAAACAAAGCAAAAATCAGCGAAAAAGGAATTAATAATCTCGTTACTGAAGCAGACATCAAATCTGAGGCCATAATAAGACAAATTATCCTGAAAGCCTTTCCTAAACATTCCATATTAGGAGAAGAAGGCGGAGGCGAAGACAATATGGACGCTCCGCATTTATGGATAATAGATCCCTTAGATGGAACAAACAATTACGCGCACGGCTTTCCTTTCTTTTCAACATCAATAGCCTACGCTGAAAATGGCAAAGTTAAAGTTGGCCTCGTATTAGATCCAACTAAAAACGAACTTTTCACAGCTATAGAAGGAGAAGGAGCCTTTCTAAATGGAGAAAAAATAAAAGTTTCCGATAAAGACTTATTATCATCTCTCGTCTCAGTTGGTTTCTATTACGATCGCGGCGAAATGATGCGAACTACGTTAAAAACCATAGAAAAACTTTTTGAACACAACATACAAGGCATAAGACGAACAGGAAGCGCTGCGATAGATTTCTGCTATGTAGCAGCAGGACGCACAGATGCCTATGTTGAATATTTTTTATCACCATGGGATTTTGCGGCAGGAATGCTGATTCTACAGGAAGCAGGAGGAGTATGCAAAGACGCTAAAGGCAACACTCTTTCTATTAAATCAAAAAATATTGCAGTCTCTAATGGAACATGTACCGAAGAGTTTTTAAGAATAGTTAAAGAGCCTCTTACAAAACTCACCGAGTTTTGAAATTTCTCCCCAAAAACTAAGGTTTTATATCATGAGTATTTTAAGCGAATTTCTAATTATAATAATTACTGCAATTACAGGTACAGTTTTAGCCAATATTCCAGGCTTCCCCCTCCCAGGAACTGTAACAGGAATGATTTTAATGTTGCTCCTGCTGCTAACAAAAATCATCAGCCTGAATCATGTAAAAAGAACAGCAGATTTCCTCCTGGCTCTTCTACCCCTTTTTTTTGTTCCTCTTGTTGTAAACATAGTCAACGAAAAAAAGATTTTAAGCGAATACGGAATAAAAATATTAATAATAGTCTTTATAACAACAATAATAACAATTTCTATCACAGGACTTACAACAAAGTTACTACTATTTCTTTATAACAAACGAAAGGATAAAAATGTTTGAAGCAATTTTTAATAACCCACTTTTTGGAATAACGATAACCATAGCAGCATATACAGTCAGCACAGCGCTTTACCAAAAGACACAATTTCCTTTATTCAGCCCTATCCTGACAGCATCAATTTTAATAATACTATTCTTGTTGATATTTAACATAAACTTGGATTATTATCAGAAAGGTGGTAATTTTATAACACTCTTTCTTACTCCAGCGACAGTTGCCCTTGCAATTCCGCTTTATAGACAAATTCACATCCTTAAAAAGCATTTTTTAATAATTATTATCTCCATAATTGTAGGATCCTGTGCATCAATTATTTCTGTTATAGCTTTATCAAAGCTTTTAAAGCTACCGGATGAATTAACACTATCCTTACTTTCAAAATCAGTAACAACTCCAATTGCAGTAGATATAACAAAAACACTTGGAGGTCAACAATCTATTACAGTAATCGCAGTTGTGCTAACAGGAATAACAGGAGCTATCATAGGGCCTACAATTCTACGTATATTACAAATTAATAATCCAACAGCAAAAGGTCTTGCAATGGGAACCGGTGCACACGCAATAGGAACTTCCAAAGCTTTTGAGTTCGGAGAAACAGAAGGCGCAATAAGCAGCTTATCAATAGGATTAGCAGGAATAATAACTGTCATACTTGCGCCTCTATTAAACCAATTATTCTAATTTTAGAACCTCTTCAAAACCCCGGGTGGGTTTTAAAGAGGCTTTGAAGAAATTTACATCAAGGTCACTCTTTCAAAACTTCCTAAGTTTTAAAAGAGCCTTAATAAATACTTTTTAAAATCAATTCCCCCGCCTTCTATCAGTAATGAAGCTTTATAAACCTATTACATTGAAGGCGAGGTTATTGATTAAATTCTGACTCCAATAAACCATGAAGGATAGAAAGTAGCCTTAAAATAATCGCCACCATCCAAAGAAAAGGCATTATCATTATTATAAAGCTCAGCATTTTGCCTACCAAGATTTATAGAGCCTCCCCAGCCTGAAGAACTCAAACTGGTATCTATATTAACACCGGCAAAGAAGGACAGAAATCCGAATAAGCGAATTCCTCCAGATAACCTGAGTGCAGGAAATACATCTGGAACACTTGTAAACATCAATTCCAGATTGTTATAAGCAGAACCACCGCCTGTCTTTACAGTCTTTCCATAGAGATCGATATCAACAAAAAACATCTCTGACCCAAGTTCGATTCCCATTCCTGCTCCTAACGAAGCAAAATCTGTCCAATTCTCTGAAAAACCGGTAGTAACAAATGAATACACAGTAGAAGTTCCAAATTGAAGTCCAAAGTTAAAAGATTGATTTACACCATACCAAAAGGAGACATCCTTCAAACCATCTTTACTAATATTTACAAGCCCAATTGGAATACCATGCATTTCATCACTTAAATTAATAAGCCCAAACTGAACTCCCTTAACAACACCACCAACATTAACAAGACCAGATTGTGTTCCATAAACCTCATCCGCCACATTGGCAACAAGTGAAGCCTGAGAACCATGTATGGAACCTGCGATATTTACTATACCAGCAAGCTGAAAACCACGAGCCTCTTCTGTAGCATTATTAAAAATACCAGCAACCTGCCCACCTGAAACATAATCTTTGGAATTATTAAAAATACCTGCAAGCTGGAGTCCTCTGGCCGAGCTGGTAGCTACATTAAAGATCCCTGCGGATTGAACTCCTTCAACAGAGCCTCCAGAAACATTAAACACACCAGCTAACTGCAAACCACGGATAGACTCTTTAACGTTATTGGAAACACCAGCCATTTGAACACCTTCAACACTTGTTCCAACATTATTAATGAGCCCAGCTAACTGCATCCCTCCGGCGAGAGCTCCTGCAGCATTGGTCAAGCCTGCGACTTGTATTCCACTGGCGGAATCCTTAACCTTATTAGTCAACCCTGACATTTGAAGCCATGACATAGAATCAGATCTGTTCCACAGAAAAGAGAGTTGCGCGCCATCAAGAGAACCTCTATTTATAGATCCCAACCCCACTTGTACACCACTCAAAGAATGTGTAACAGGAAAAAACCCAATGCGAAAGCCTGAATCCTTGTCAGCGTACTCCTCGCGAACCTTTAAAGCATCTTCAGCAGGACTATGATCTTTTACACCACGAGTTCTATACGATTCCCTCTCTGCATACTTAAATTCATCTCGAACAACATACGCTTTAGAACCATTTGAAAGAACAATACTTGAAGTAAGAAGCTCCGCGCCATCATCTAAAGTTATAGAATAACGTCCTGGGTTCATTGAAACAGAGAGAGGACTACCCTTTTTCTTATTCAACTCAACAACCAGACGTCCATCTTTATCTCGAACAAAAATATGACCATGAAGATTTTTTTCAAAAACAATCTGCTCTGAAATAGATCGCAAATCAGTTAGAACTAAATCTCCGGTACCAGCAAGCTGAATATCATAACTAGGATGCTGGGGTCCAGCCAATGTATCTTCTGTACTAGCAAGAGTCTCTGAAGACGCGTATGAGTATGCTTCATTAAGCGAAACAAGACCATCCATGGTTGAGTCTCCAGCGCCGCGAAGAGCTGAAACAAAATAATGAGTAAAAAATGATGCGCCAAGATCGTCCGATTCCTGAGCAGCTTCATCTTCGGAGCTTGACGTAAGAAAAGCATGACCTGAAGCATCTACAGAATCATCCGACAAGAAAGGAGAACGCCTTACTCCTCCCTTCATACGTGTAAAAGTTCCAGAAGAACACGAATCAAGAACAGCGATGCTGACATCTGCACCAACTGACTTTAAGGCCTCTTTTAATTTATCATACTTGTACACTGAATCTCCTAAAAGGAGACCGTGTTCATCAGAGTGCCCTGAATAGTAAAAGAAAAACTCGGTTCGCTTGGAATCTGTATCATCAAGATTGCTTTTTATCTTACGTATCGTGCGATTAACCATCGCTGGAGTTGGATCTGACAGAAGAACACTATCTGCCGGAGCAACTCCACCAAGCTGCTGCATTACATCAAAAACAGTCTGCGCATCACTAACAGCATAAGACAAAGTCTGTCTTTCATTTCCACCATAATTCGAACCAATATACAACGCATATCTTTGCATCACTGAATCAGCAGCTGAAGCTTTGGCAGCTGACAGCAAAAGCATAATGGCAACAAAGAAAATTACGCCAAATTGAATGCCAATGCTTTTTAGTTTATCTTTAATCTTAGTCATTAATTTGCTCCCTTTCTCAGAAGTATAGTTGTCTGGTAATAATTTTCGGGAATATCCAGGAATCCCCGCTTTGCTGCCGACCCATGAGAGGCAAGCGTATAAGCCGCATAAAGAACCTTATCAATATCAAATTCAGCTCCTCCAGCGACAAAGAAGAACCTTTCAAAACCGGGAGCATCATCCAATTCGTAAGAATACGGAAGAAGAACAGCCCCATCTGTATCAAGTTTCGCAACCACACCACTACGAAGAGGATAGTGAAGTGTTACAAGCCCACGTCCATCAATTGAAAATATAACTCCATAAGAAGAACTTCCTGCAATATACTCTATTTGCAGAAGATCTCTTGCTGACACATGAGCTCTATTCGAAAGCATTTCAACATCATCACCTACTCTTCGGTATATTTCAAGTGACGGTTTCAACCCTTTAACTCTTTCAGTCGAAACGACATCAGAAGAAGAAGCCCAATTACCAGTTGAAGTAGCAGGTTTGTAAAATGAAAAACCAAATATAAAAACAAGAACAGCCGCAGCTGCGATAGAAGTTATTTTTACTGCTTTTGTAAAAAACAGAATATTCTTCTTATTTTTAGCAAGCCCTACAGAATCATCAACTTTTATTCGAGACTCAATTGCTAAAGCAACATCCTTTGGTTTATACTTTTCAAGAATTTCTGTATCAGAAGCCTTAATCTTATCAACTTCAACTTTTAATTCCTGCTCATCTGAAAATTCTTCTTCTAATATTTTCATTTCGTCTTCTGTAATTTCATTAAGCCGAAACTTTTCAATAAAAATATTATCTGGCTTCACTATCTACTCCTCTCCCCTAAAGGCCAGTCCACGTTCCCTAAGCCCTCTCAATCTTTTACGAACTCCGGAAACTGACATTTCCATCAACCCTGCAGTCTGCTCAAGCGTATAACCATCAACATAATGCAGAACAGCCATTGTTTTTGTTGTCTCTTTTTCATTTTCAAATATTTGTTCAAGAAAATGGCCAGTAATAACTACCTCTTCATGGCTGTCCATGTAAGCAATAGTATCCAGAAGTTCGTTTCCATCATTAACAAAACGTCCCTTATTTCTACGAATCTCATTCAAACAGATATTAGTCGCAATAGTATAAAGAAGACTTGATGGCGCGCGATCATCAAGAACATCGGACTTACGCAAAACCTTAACAAAGACCTCTTGCATTGCATCTAAAGCCAGCTCTTCATCCTTCAAAAGAGAGCGGCATCTACGAAGTACCATAGGACCGTATTTTGTATAAAATTTCTCAACATCAATATTCAAACTATCTGTTTCTTCCCATAATCTATTAATTAAACACAACAAAGGAGTGAAAGTGTTACTTTATGATAGCTTTTTTTTGATATTTTTTTAAAGAAGGAATAGATTAAATTATTAAAATTGTCAGAATTCCACACAAGAATTTAGCATTCTTGCGTAAAATTAGTTATTTCTTTTTCTTTTTTACAAATTTTGCGCTTTTTATTTCTTTAGCAGAAAGTTTAACACCGGAAGCCTTCACACCCTTCACAAGATATGAGTCAACATCAAAGCTTTCTTCAAGAACCTTGAGTCTGGGTTTCGGTTTATATGATAATTCTACATTTTCGCTTTTTTTAGTAGAAAGCTTCAAAATCTGACATTCATCAGGAATAAGTTCGTAAGATTTATCAAGAATAAATTTCTCAATTTTACAACGCTTAAGATGAGCACAACCTGTCTTGCTATTTTTATAAAGAATATTAAAAACTCTTTCAGCCATTTCATCTTTATCAGCAAGTCCACAAAAAAGCATTCCCTTATCCACAAAAAGCTTATCCGGCGCGTTTATTATTGAATAAACCCCACTTTTTCTAACAACAAGAATTCTGTCATAATTGGACACCTCAAAAAGAGCCTTGCCTGATTTTACATCATAACCAAGATATCCAGTTTTAGCATCATAACAAAGAGATAGATTTCTTTTAGCAGCCTCACGGACATCAACCTTTTCAAAGGATAAAAGCTCTGTTTTTCTTTTCTGTTCAGTTGTAACACCTTCAAGAAGCCCATCAACAAATGATACAGCATAACTTATAATATTCTTTAGATGATACCTAACCTGCTTCAATCTATCGTTTAGCTGTTTCATTTCCTCTTTTGCTTTATTTATGTCATAAAGAGATATTCTACGAATAGGAATTTTTAAAAGACGTTCTACATCTTCTTCTGTTACTTCCCGCTTTATTTCATCCATAAACGGTTCAAAACCTTTTATAACAGCTTC
>JAQQAK010000106.1 GCA_028527945.1 Spirochaetaceae bacterium | reverse complement strand
AAATGCGGGCTGTTAAAGATGAAGAAGAAATCTACTGGTTAGATCAGGCCGGAAGGCTTTCTGACATAGCAATTAAAGCTTCACTTGATAACATCAAGAGTGGAATAAGTGAGCTTGAATTTGACTCATTCGGAGACCGACGATTACTTGAAGTTGGTTCAGAAGAATTTCCTGACAAAATCGTAGGCTATGACAACTGGACCTGCTCCGGTATTGAGCGAAGCTCCATGCCCCACCTCTATTCAAGTACAAGAAAATTCGAAGACAACGATATCTGTGTTCACAGCAGACAGGTGTGGATTAATGGCTATAGAGCTGAAAACGAACGAACATTCTTGATAGGGAAACCTACTGAAGAGCAAAAACGCTGCCTTGAATTGGCCATAAAGGCTCAGGCTGTTGGATTTGCTACCGTAAAACCAGGAATAAAAGCAAAAGATGTAGACATTGCCTCTTTCAGAGTCTTTGAAGAAGCTGGTTACGGAGATTATGTTCAACATAGAATTGGACATGGTTTGGGACTCAGTGAGCATGAAGAGCCGTATTTAACATTCAATAACGAACTTATTCTAAAAGAAGGGATGGTGTATTCCATTGAGCCGGGAATTTATATTCCGGGAGTTGGAGGTTTTCGACATTCTGATACAGTTATAATAACAGCAGACGGATGCAGAAGCATTACAACAGCCCCAAGAGAACTTGAAAACCTACTTTTCTAATCATGTTGCCCGCTATTAGCGGGCGTCGTTATAAATAGTCCCTGAAAAAACCCAAAATTCAGGGACATTCAAAAAATAAATCAGGAGAAATTTTATGAAAAACAAGAAATTGTTTAAAGGTGTATTGATTATATGCGCCATTCTAATTGGTCTTACTGGCTGCTCTAAAGAGAAAGAGTCTGCCGCGCAGAAAGATGGCCCCAAAATTCTGAAGGTTCGAATTAATGCCGATATCAAAAACCTTGATCCGGCAAGAAGGTATTCCCGTTGGGACGATGTCATCTCTGCGACAATATTTGATGGACTTGTAAGCTATAAAGCAAACAGCTATGACATAGAAAATGTTCTTGCAGAGAAATTCGAAATATCAGAAGACGGACACGAAATATACTTCAAACTGCGTGAAGGAGTACAATTTCAGAAAGGAGCCGGTGAGGTAACCGCTGAAGATGTTAAATTCTCATATGAAAGATTTAGAGATGAAAAAACAGCATCAGCATACAGTGATGACTGGGCAAACCTTGACCATGTTGAAGTTATTTCAAAGTATGAGGGAAAAATCATTCTTACCGAACCATTTGCGCCTCTTATGAGAACAACCCTGCCGCTAAATAGTGGTGTAATAGTACCTAAGAATTATATTGAAAAAGTTGGACTTGATGGGTTTACAACTGATGTAATTGGCTGCGGCCCTTATTATATTGATGAATGGCAGCCGGATCAGAAAGTTGTAGTTAAGAAAAATCCAGATTACTACGGAAAGGCTCCATATTGGGATGAAATTCAATTCATTGTTATCAGTGATAATCAATCTGCTGAAATTGCCCTTCAGGCTGGAGAAGTCGATTTTGCTGAAATATCTACAAACACTGTAGATACCTTTAAAGATAATCCAGACTTTGGCATTACCTCTAACTCAGATCTTGACTACCGCTGGATTGGTTTAAATGTTGAGAATCCTAAATTGCAGGATGTAAATGTCAGAAAAGCAATTCGTGCGGCAGCTAACGTTCCAGATATGATTACAGCAGCATATAATGGTATGGTTGAACAAGAAACTGCAATAGTTGCTCCTGGTTTATTAGGCTATTGGGCAGATGCTCCTAAATATACTCAAGATCTTGATAAGGCAAAAGAATATATGGCCGCGGCCGGAATTGACAGCCTTGATCTTGAAATCGCTGTTGCAGACACTTCTGAATACCGAGTATGGGCTGAAGTTCTTCAACAAAACCTTAAAGAAATTGGAATTAATCTTGAAATAAACTCAATGGAATCCGGAACCTTCTGGGAAATAGGAGACGGCGATAAAGGAAAAGATGTAGAACTTTTCGCTATGGCATTCCAAATGCAGCCAGATCCTTCATGGGCAACAATGTGGTTTACAAGCGACCAGGTTGGTATCTGGAACTGGATGCGTTGGGCAAATCCTGAATTTGATGAACTCCACAAGCAGGGTCTATCAGAAACAGATGACCAGAAACGTCAGGTTATTTATGAAAAGATGCAGAAGCTAATGGATGATGATGCAGTAGCAATATGGGTAACTAATGGAAAAACATATTTCGCATACAACGCGAAAAAATGCAGTCCAGCTATGACACCTAATAATTCATTACAGTTCAGATTCTTTTCTGCTGCCAAATAAAAAAAGGGAGCCCGGTTTTTAACCGGGCTCTATCACAAGAAATTTAACTACAAGGAAAACAGTATGTTTAGTTATATTCTAAAGCGGGTTGTCTCAACTGCTTTAGTATGTATCCTTTTAATCATCTTTCTTTCATTGTTGATCCATATTGTTCCGGGTGATCCCGCAAAAACAATTTTGGGCCCTCGGGCGACCCCCGAACTGATTGAAAAGATACATACCGAAATGGGTTTGGATAAAACACCGTTTCAACAGATAACCGGTTTTTTTCTGAATGCCTTACACGGAGATCTTGGAACAGATGTATTCACCGGTAGACCAATAACAGAGATGATCATGGATGTTTTTCCACATTCATTGATTCTCACAACAGCAAGTCTTTTACTAGCCGTTCTTCTGGGAATACCCCTGGGGATATTCTCTGCGACACATCCCAACACTATAGGAGATCGAATTCTCGCTTTCCTTTCGATATCATTTATTACAATTCCATCATATGTAGTCGCATTAATTTTTCTGCTAATATTTTCAGCCCATTTACGAATCTTTCCAGTAATAGGTTTGGGTTCCAGTGGAAATGTCGGAGATTACATCATGCATCTAATTATTCCGGCGCTGGTTCTCTCACTTTCATGGGTAGGCTACCTTGCCCGCCTTGTTAGAACGAGCCTATTGGAGGTCCTAAACGAAACCTACATCACAGCAGAAAGATCTATGGGAATAAAAAACAGAACTCTACTGTTTCGTCTTGCGCTTAAGAATGCGCTGATTCCAACAGTAGCTGTTCTGGGAGTTGGTCTTGGAAAGATGCTGGCCGGAACAGTTTTTGTAGAGATTATATTTTCAAGGCCTGGAATGGGAACCCTGATAATGAAAGCTATTCAGAACCGTAACTATCCTGTTGTTCAGGGAGTATCATTGATAATAGCTTTATGGTTTGTATTTGCAAACCTCCTGGCAGATATAATTAATACCCGGCTTGATCCTAGGATTCAAATAGGAAAAACGGAGCGTTGATATGAGAAAGAAAAAAAATTCAGAGATAGGAGTTTTATCACAACTTGTAAAAACCCCATCTGGGCTTATTGGAACAATCATAATTGCCCTTTTATTGATAACTGCAATTTTTGCGCCGATTCTTAGTCCTTATGATTTTTCAACCCAAAATATATCAGAAAGACTATCAGGCCCTACGAGTGAACACCATTTAGGAACAGATCACCTTGGACGAGACCTTCTGTCACGAATAATTTATGGAACAAGAATTGCTCTAAAAGTTGCAATACCAGCGGTAATAATATCGCTTTTTATAGGAGTCCTTCTGGGACTTATTGCCGGCTACTTTGGAGGGATAATAGATTATATAATAATCATCATTCTGGATACAATCCAATCACTTCCTTCTATAGTGCTTGCACTTGTGATGCTAACCTTGCTGGGACCGTCACTGACAAACTTGATAGTAGTTATGGGATTAACACTGTTCCCCGGTTACTCACGAGTTGTTCGCGCACAGGTAATGTCAGCCAGACAAGAACTTTATGTTGATGCAGAAAAGGCTTTAGGAGCAAAACCTCTCAGAATAATAGCAGGCCATATTCTTCCAAATGTAGTTCCTGCCGTAATTATTCTTTCAACAATGGATCTTCCGGCAGTAATAACAATTGAAGCAGGTTTATCATTTCTTGGAATGGGAGTTCGCCCACCGTCACCCTCTTGGGGAGTAATACTTAATGACGGTTTTTCACATTTTAGACAGTCTCCATGGCCTATTATTACAGCCGGAGCAGCCTTGGCTATTACAACCTTTGGTTTCACCTTATTCGGAGAGAGCCTACGCGACATACTTGATCCTAAAATGTCAGGGATGGATTCATGATGGAGATCATAAAAATGAAAACAAATGAGCATAGCTCAAATGTGCTCCAAGTTAGTGAACTTGATTTATGCTACCGAACCAGGAGTATGATGCTGCCCGCATTGAGCGGAATTAACTTTTCAATAAACCGTGGAGAAATTGTTGGGGTTGTTGGAGAATCAGGATGCGGAAAAAGCTCATTATCATATGCAGTAAACGGTCTTCTTCCTAAAAATGGACAAATTACAAACGGTTCTATCAGCTTTAAAGGAGAAGAGGTAATATCTCCAGATAATTCTTCAATTAGTAGCTTATGGGGAAACGAGATATCAATGATATTTCAGGATCCGATGACAAGCCTTAATCCAGTATTTTCAATAGAAGAACAAATCATGACGGCAATACAGGCACAAGTCTCTTTTAATGGAGATTCAAACTCAGAAAAAAGAGAAAAAATGCTAAAAATGCTTGAGCGTGTAGGAATTCCGGACGCGGAAAAACATATAAAAAAATATCCTCATCAGTTTTCTGGAGGTATGCGTCAACGAATTATGATTGCAATAGCGCTGTTAGCACAGCCTTCTCTGCTAATTGCCGATGAACCGACCTCAGCTCTTGATGTAACCCTTGAGGCTCAAATCAACGATCTAATTCTTAAGTTAACCAAAGAAATGGGAACCTCTGTTCTATATATTACACACGATCTAGGTGTTGTAGCCCAGATTTGTGACAGAGTAATGGTAATGTATGCTGGTCAGATAGTTGAAAACGGATCTGTTCAAAAAATCTTTGCAGAGCCTAAACATCCTTATACAAGGGCGCTACTGGAGGTTCACCCAGGAAGAGCCGCCGGAAGCCGGAGACTTCATACAATAAAAGGAAGAGTTCCGGGATTGAACGCTCTGCCTGAGGGCTGCCGATTTGCATCACGCTGTGATTACAGTACTGAAGAATGTGAAAAAATATCTCCAGCAGAAAGCGGTGATGTAAACAATTTTGTACGCTGTCATAATCCATTATCAGGTGCGGTTCCGGAAGCAGAAACTTCTAATAAAGAACAGAATATCTTAGAAAATAATAAAGAAGATGAACTTATAATAGACGCAGAAGGAGTGAAGGTTCAATTTCCTATCAATGTGTCTCTGACTGATCGCTTAAACGGAAAAAAACCTGAGGTATTGCGGGCTGTAGATGGAATAGATATAAAACTTTCTCAAGGAGAAGTGCTTGCTCTTGTTGGAGAGTCTGGTTCCGGAAAAACAACTGCAGGACGTTGCCTGCTTCGTTTAAACGACCCGGCCGAAGGCTCAATAAACCTTAAAGGCAATGATATAACAAACCTTAAAGAAAGAGCCTTACGCCCTCTTCGCGCTAAAGTGCAAATGATATTTCAGGATTCTATTTCAAGCTTGAGTCCCCGCCGAAAGATTTCTACCCTTCTTTTAGAACCATTTAAAATACATGGTGTGAAAGTAGATAATCCTAAAGCAAAGGTTAAAAGTCTTCTGGAAAAAGTTGGGCTGTCAAATGAACACGCAGGAAAATATCCGCATCAACTCTCAGGCGGACAAGCCAGACGAGTTAGTATTGCAAGAGCTCTTGCTTTAGAACCGGATATTCTGATAGCAGATGAACCAACAGCCGGCCTTGATGTGTCAGTAGCCGCAGGGATTCTAAACCTTTTGAAAGATCTTAAAGAAGAACTTGGTTTAACGTACATTATAATAACCCATGATCTAAACATCATAAACTATACCGCAGATAGGGTGGCAGTTATGTATCTTGGACAATTTGTAGAGATGGCTCCAGCATATAAATTATTTGAGAACCCACTTCACCCATATACAGAAGCACTTCTTTCAGCAGTATCGATTCCAGATCCATCTCTCCGTGGAACAACACAGAGAATAATACTTGAGGGAGAAATTCCAGATCCGGCAAACCCGCCAAATGGCTGTCCTTTTAATCCAAGGTGTAGATATAGTCAGGAGATCTGTAAAAAAGAAAAGCCTCAGTTTAAGGCTGTTTCTGATGATTCTGAACACCTGACAGCCTGTCACTTTCCTGTAATAAAGAATTCATAAAAAATCTATAACAGGCAGCCCGATACAGATTAAAATTTATAAGAAGTATTGGGCTGCCATTTCTAAACAAATAGTGTTACAGTCCCCAGCATGATAGGACAAATAAATTTAAAAAAGAACATCAACAGCCTCAGAAGTATTTAATTCCAAACTTAAAAATAATACGTTTACAAACTCTCTTCCAACACGCGTAAAACATTACCGTATGCGAGCTTTTCCAGCTGTCTTTCAGATAACCCCTTTTGTTCAAGAGTCATAAAAAGTTTTTTCATTTCTGTAGGTTGACCAATTTCAAATTCTCCAGAAATACCATCAAAATCTGTTCCAAGCGCGACACAATCTTCTCCGCCAGTATTTATCAGATGAATAATGTGACGGCAAAGATCCTCAACACGGCTGTTATTTTTTCCGTCATTAGAAAGAAACATGGGACAAAAATTAAGACCAGTTATCCCACCATGCGTGGCAAGTGTTTTTATCATTTTATCAGTAAGATTTCGTGGATGATTGCAAAGAGCCCTACAGTTTGAATGGCTAGCAATAAAAGGCTTTGATGAAACCTCAGCAACATCCAAGAACCCGCCATCTGAAAGATGTGAAACATCTACTATAATTCCAAGCTTGTTCATTTCATAAACAGCTTCTTTTCCAAAATCAGTTAATCCAAGACTCATTTTATCAGGGTCGGGAGAATTGGGAAAACCTATATAATTTGAATAATTCCATGTAAGGCCTATGACACGCACTCCGGCATCATAAAAAAATGGAAGCATTGAAATATCTCCGTTAATCATACGCCCATCTTCTATAGTAAGTATTGCAGAACAACGTCCCATGTTTATATTTTTCTTTATATCATCAGAAGTAAACGCGATTCCAAAATGCTCCGGATATTTTTCAGCAGTTTCAAAAAGAAGCGTCCTTGCCTGTTCAAAAAGCTGTTCATCTGAAGGAAAAACGGGAAATTCTTCAGGAAGAGTTTGACCATTAATATTTTGCGGAGGAAAAAAAATAGCAAAAAACTGCGCGGCCTGCCCGGCCTTAACCATTCTGGAAATATCCAACATATTTTCAGGGTTATCATATAGTTTCTTATTCTTGAACTCTTTCAGAAGAGTATCACAATGCATATCAATGTATTTATAATTCATAAAAGTTTTATCCTCAGGTTATCTATTCTATAAAAAAGAAGCCTCTCTCAAAACCATGCAGGGCTTTTAAGAGAGGCCTTGAAGAAAATATAACCACAATTTTTCTTCATTTATAATATGTCTTTTAAAACTCAGAGAGTTCTTGATAGCAATTATATTATTTGAAACTGGTATATTTATATAAAACAAACCCGGCAACAGTAGAAACCCAATTATAATCAGGATTCTGGAGAGTACAAGAGGCTACCTGATATAATGGACATATAGCCGCATCATTAAGTATTAAGTTTTCCATGTTTCCAAGAGCTTCAAGACGAGCGTTTTCATTTAGAGCCAGTTCTCCAACAACCTGTTTATATAGAGCATCATAATCCTCATTACTGTAGCAGCCGTAATTCATTTGAGAAGAAGAAATCCACATATCCATATAAGTTAGAGGATCCTGATAATCAGCATACCATCGTGTAAGTCCTATTTGGTAATGATGCTGTCCCATCAAATCCAATCTGTTGTTGTATGTTGTCTGCATAAGATTGATTGTTAAACCTGGAAAAGCATTTTGCCATTTATTTCCGAGAAAGGCACAAACAGAAGAAAGAGTTGAATCTTCATTATAAAGAAGATCGATTGAAATATTATCAGAATTAAGCTCCTGCTTTGCCTTTTCCCAATATTCTTTTGCCTTTTCAATGTTATAAGAATTGTAAGTTGGATTTCCTATATGTTCACGAAATGTCTGTCCCTGAGAATCGAGAGAAAACTGCGCTGGAATTATATAATCAGCCGCATGTGATCCATTATTAAGAATGTTATCTACAATTGCTTGTTTATCAATAGAAAGAGATAATGCCTTTCTAAGATTATCATTAGCAAGTGTTTCATCTGACATGTTAAATGAAAGAAAAAACATTCCTGCCAAATCAGAAATTGAAAGGGCTGGATCATCTTTATACATAGTGACATAATCACCACTGACAGCTACATAATCAAGAGACTTGTTCTCCCATCCCATCATCTGCTGTTGAACAT
>JAQQAK010000105.1 GCA_028527945.1 Spirochaetaceae bacterium | reverse complement strand
ATTTACTAGCATTAAATGCTGAGTTTTTATGATCTCATCTTCGCAGATAACTACAGATCTTTCAATAACATTCTCTAATTCTCTAACATTTCCGGGCCATGAATAATTCATTAAAGCGTCAAATGCTTCATTTGAAAAACCTGAAATGCTATGCTTTAGTTCTCTATTAAACTTTTTTAGAAAAAAATCTGCTAAAACCGGTATGTCGTCCACACGCTCACGAAGAGGCGGTATGTAAAATGGTAGAACATTCAGTCTGTAGTAAAGATCTTTTCTAAACTTTTTTTCTTCAATTGCTTTCTCTATATCTTTATTCGTTGCTGCAAGTATTCTTACATTAACTTTGGTTGGTTCACTTGAGCCTACTTTTTCAAAAACCATATTCTGGATAACTCTAAGAAGCTTACTCTGAAGATTTAATGGCATATCTCCAATCTCATCAAGAAATATTGTTCCACCATTTGCAAGTTCAAAACGACCTCTCCTGTCACTTGTAGCATCTGTAAAAGCACCCTTAACATGGCCAAAGAGCTCACTTTCAAGAAGATGTTCCGGAAGAGCCGCGCAGTTTACACGAACAAAAGGTCCTTTTGCTCGCTCGCTTTTTATATGAATTTGTTCTGCAAAAAGTTCTTTTCCAACGCCGCTTTCTCCAAGTATTAATACAGAAGAGTCAGTTGACGCGACTTTGTCAGCAAGTTTTAATTTATCTTCAATAATTTTACTACCAAAAATAAACTGGTGGTATCCCCTTTCCTCTTTGACTTTATCTTTTAGAACAAAAAACTCATTTTTGAGTTTTTGATAAGACTTTGCGTTTTGTATTGCAATAGCTGCTTGAAAAGAAAAACGTTCAAGCCATAAAAGATCGTCGTTAGTAAAGTTTTTTTGATCAAGCTTATTAATTATTTCAATTACTCCAACGCATTGTTCTTCTATACGCATTGGAACTGCTATTACGGAATTTGTTGTATAACCGCTTTTATCATTTATAATGTTTAAATTACGATAATCATTATCAACATCATTAATAATAAGTCCTGTATTATGTTTTGCAACCCAGCCGGCTATTCCTTCGCCTATATTTACAGATAAATTTTCAACATCTTTAGCTTTAGGCCCAAGAGAAATTTCAAAATATAGTCTATTTGTTTCGTCGTTAAGAAGTAAAAGTGCAGAGGATTCACCCAGAGTCAGCTTTGAAGCAGATTCTAAAATACGAGTCAATAAAACCTTGTCATCAGTATAATTAGAGTTTATAAGAGTATTAAGCTCAATAAATGTTTCAAGGCGCTCTACATCACTGGGTAAATCCGGCATGCAAATTCCATAAATGATAAAGAAAAATCTGCGGAAAAAATCCGCAGAAAATATTTATTCATCAAGATTGATTTTATTTTTAAGCATATCGCCTAATGTAAAGTTTCCTTCTTCTTCACTATCGTGAATGTATTTGGAAAGTTCTTTACGCTGTAGGCTTCTTTGGTATTCTCTGATTGAAAGAGAGAGTCTTTGTGAATCAGTTTTAATCTCAGTTACAAGGGCTTTTACCTTGTCTCCAACATTAAAAGTTTTAAGAAGTTCATCTTCATTCTGGTGTTCTGCACCAGCTTCTTTAAGATTATACTTGTTTATAAGACCTTCAATTCCACCTGGAACTCTAACAAAAATACCAAAATCGGTAACATTTGTTATTTCACCTTCAATAACACTACCTTTAGGATATGATTTCTTAAGTGCTGCCCATGGATCATCAGAAAGCTGTTTTACACCGAGTCTAACACGTTTAGTATCTGGCTCAATTGCTATAACAATTGATTCAATTTCTTCGCCTTCTTTTAAGACAGAAGAAGCATTTTTAATCTTACGTGTCCAAGAATAATCATCAATGTGTAGGAAGGCATCAATTCCCTCTTCAAGTTCAACAAAAGCACCTGAATTAGTAACCTTCTTGATTGTCTTTTTAAGAGTCATTCCTACAGGATATCTTTCTTCGATATCATCCCAAGGATTAGGTAGAACCTGTTTGAGGCCAAGTGAAATTCTTCCTTCATCAAGATTGAAAGCAAGCATTTTAACTTCTACTTCATCTCCAATTGAAAGTACTTCTTTTGGATGATTAACTCTTTTGGTCCATGACAACTCTGAGATGTGAGCAAGACCTTCAATTCCTTCCTCGATTTCAATAAAAGCACCAAAATCTGTAAGTTTTGTAACTTTGCCTTTTACAATATCATCAATATGATATCTATCTTCAAAAGTGTTCCATGGATTATCAGTAAAATGTTTTAAAGAAAGATTTATTTTCTTTTCTTCAGGATCAATTTTAATAACTCTAAGTTTAATTTTCTGACCCTTTTTAACATAATCTTTTGGTTTAGTAACATGTCCCCAGCTCATATCATTGATATGAAGAAGTCCGTCAAAGCCGCCAAGGTCAATAAAAGCTCCAAAAGAAGTAAAGCTTTTTACTGTTCCTTCAACAGCATCACCAAGTTCTGTGTTTTCAAAAAAGTTCTTTTTTGCTTCTTCAGCTGCTTTTTCAAGGTATTGTCTACGTGAAACAACAATACGTGCTTTAGCAGAAGTACTGAACTTGTCAATAATAAATTTTGATTTTAAATTCAAATAATCTTCAGGGGTTTCAACCCTGGTTAAATCAATTTTTGAAATCGGATTAAAAGCTTTAACGTCAAAACCCAAATCTACTTCAAAACCGCCCTTAATAACTTTGCAGACTGTTCCATCAATTGGGGTTTTTGCTTCAGAGGCTTCTCTTAAATTTTTCCAGAATACCCTTGAATCAGCCTTCTTCTTAGAAACGACTACCTGTCCGCCTCTACCTTCTTTTTTAACCAGTATTACACTGACTTTGTCTCCGATTTCCGGCTTAGTGTCAAACTCATCAAGGGAGATTTTACCTTCTGATTTATAGCCTACATCAATAAAAACCTGATCAGAGGTTATTTCTATAATATCTCCCTCTATCAGTGCCCCCTCTTCGATATCTTCAAAATTCTTCAGATATTCTTCCTGAAGGGCTAAATTGTTAACGTCGGCAGTTACATCTTTGTCTGTCATAATCGGCAACTCTCTCCTAAAAACCTGTTTTTCTTTCTCGAATTTTACCTAATACTGTCTCACAAACAGCATCTATGGTCAAGTCCGATGTATCTAAATAAATTGCATCAGCAGCAATTTTTAAGCTGCCGACCGGTTTATTTTTATCTATTTCATCACGTTCTTTTATGCTTTTTTTAAGTTCTTCAAAACTCTGATTACTTGTACCCTGTTTGAATCTGCGTTCTGCTCTAACATCGACTGAAGCATCCATATAAAACTTCAATTCCGCAGAAGGAAAAACTACAGTCGTAATATCTCTCCCTTCGGCAACAACATCGAGACTTTCCGAAGTCTTTCTTAAAGCTTTTGTAACAACTGTTCTAATTTCAATAATAGCTGATATTTTTGCTACATATTTATCTATAGTATCATTATGAAGTTTAGATTCAACATCAATACCATTTAAACAAACATGTTTATTAATAATTGAT
>JAQQAK010000104.1 GCA_028527945.1 Spirochaetaceae bacterium | reverse complement strand
TGGCATTTGCCAGGAAGTGAAGCCGGAACTTCAACCTGCTCAAGTGCTTCTGCTGATTTATCAATAGCAGTCCAGTTCATCTTAACAATGTCTTCGCCCTTCTTTGAGAAGGTTTTTTTAGCGTAAGCTTTCATTAAGTCGATAGCTTCTTTTTCAGGAAGAATACCAGAAATCTTGAAGAAAGCGGCCTGCATAACAGTGTTTGTTCGTCCTCTAAGACCAACTTCACTGGCTACTTCATAAGCATTCATGCAGTAGAATCTAATCTTCTTTTCAATCATCTGCTTCTGTTCAGCTTCTGTAAGAGTGAAGAAAACTTCATTAGCAGGTGTAACTGAGTTTAGAAGGAATACTCCGCCCTCTTTTAGAGGTCCCAGCATATCATATCGGCCAATATAAGATGGGTTAGAACATGCTACAAAGTCAGCTTTGTTAATTAGCCATGGCATATTAACTGAGCTTTTTCCGAATCTTAGGTGAGAAACTGTAATACCACCGGACTTCTTTGAGTCGTAGTCAAAGTAACCCTGAGCATTCATTTCTGTGTTGTCACCAATAATCTTGATAGAGTTTTTGTTAGCACCAACAGTTCCGTCAGAACCAAGTCCCCAGAACATACAGCTTACAACATCATCTGGAGCAACGCTGATATCTTCTTTTACAGGAATTGAAAGGTTTGTAACATCATCTGTAATACCAACTGTAAAGCCGTGGAAACAAGCATCATCAAGATGATCGAATACTGCTTTAACATGTGATGGCAAGAATTCTTTACTTGAAAGACCGTATCGGCCTCCCACAACTTTAATATCTTTGCCAATAAGTGCTGTAACAACATCCTGATAGAGTGGTTCACCAAGAGAGCCTGGTTCTTTTGTTCTATCAAGAACAGCAATCTTTTTAACAGTTGAAGGAATAGCATCAATAAATGCTTTTACAGAGAATGGTCGATAAAGTCTTACCTTTATAGCACCAACTTTTTCGCCTTTTGCTGTAAGGTAGTTAACTGCGTGCTCTATTGTATCGCAGCCACTTCCCATTGCAATTATAATCTTTTCAGCATCAGGAGCACCAACGTAATCAAAAAGGTGATACTGGCGGCCTATCGCTTTAGCTACCTTGTCCATGTAATCCTGAACAATTTCAGGAATAGCATTGTAGTAGCTGTTGCTTACTTCACGACCCTGGAAGTAAACATTCTGAGCCTGCTGTGCAACCTTTACAATTGGTTTTTCAGGTCTCATACCTCTGTCTCTGAATCTTTCTATATATTCAGGCTCTACAAGGCTTGCAATTGTCTCGAAAGGAATTTCTTCTACTTTCTGGATTTCATGAGAAGTTCTAAAACCATCAAAGAAAGACAGAAATGGAATCTGAGCCTTTAAAGTTGACAAGTGAGCAACAAGAGCCATATCCATTGTTTCCTGAATATTTGAAGCGGCTGTCATTGCAAAACCTGTGTTTCTTGTCGCCATAACATCGGAGTGATCTCCGAAAATTGAAAGTGACTGAGCAGCGAGTGAACGTGCTGAAACATGGAAAACTGCCGGGAGCATTTCTCCTGCGATTTTGTGCATATTCGGGATCATCAAGAGAAGACCCTGTGATGCTGTAAAAGTTGTTGTCAAAGCTCCGCCGCTAAGTGAACCGTGTACGGCTCCAGCTGCACCAGCTTCTGACTGCATTTCTATAACATCTACTTTCTTTCCAAAAACGTTTTTTTTGCCTGTAGATGCCCAGGAATCTGAATATTCTCCCATTGGAGAAGAGGGTGTGATAGGATAAATTGCTGCAACTTCACTGAACGCGTAAGCGACGTGGGCGGCAGCAGTGTTACCATCAATGGTAACCATTTTTTTATTAGCCATTAGTGTCCCTTCCATAAATTAAATTTTATTGGCTTATTATATTATCTATTAGCACAATTTACAAGGAATAAGAGTCTGGCACAGTATATTTGGACAATAGTTTAGTAATCTGAGGGGATTTTTAAACTTAAGAGACTTTTGTCTCAGGGTTTCTGAAATTTCATACTTAATTCAAATTGAGAAAAACGTACAACTTGTTATGCTGAATACAATTACCTCATTTTATGAAGCTTTCTTCAAAACCTTTTAAAAACAAAAACGGATTTTAAAAAAGAGTTCTAAGATAGATTTTAGCTTTTTTGGTTATAGCATAGTTTTATTTGCTATTTTTTCTCAGAAGCCCCGGTATAAGACTTAACGCTAAAGAAGGAAGCAGCATAATTAAAATACTTTCCCAGTTCTCCTGTCTGCAGGCTGGAACTATCTTTAAAAGAATATCTAGTATAATAGCCGCTGATACTACAGTCCAACAAATTTTCAGCGCTTTTAATTCTTTCTGTCCTTTTACAATTGTTCTGATTGAAAAAGCAAACACAACAAATAAAAGTGGGTTCATAAAAAGTAAATTCATGTTCCAGTAAGCAAAGGCGTGGTCAGTAAAGCCAGCCATAAAAAAGAGAAGACTTCCCGGAATTGCTGCCACAAAAGAAAAAAGCATACTATAAATGGCAGTCAATTTTAATTTTAAAGGATTTTCTTCCGCGTTTATTAAAAGAATAAATGCTATTAACGCAAAAATAAAACCAATAATAAGACCATATTGCCATTGAGGCGGGGCTTTGGCGGGAATTTCCGGCCGCCCAAATGCTTTATTATAAATTTCCTTGTTTATAACAAATGGCCCTGAGCTTCCGTCTGCGTTATGAATAACCATCTTTTCAAGACATACCCCTAATTCCTGAGGAAGATACATTCCGTCAAAATAAGTTATTTCCTTATCTGCTATACCGCTTATGGCAAAGTTTAAAAGCCAGTCCATGAAGTGATGACGATATGAAAATCTTCTGAGTTGTTGTCTCAAAGTCATTCCTGATGGAACCTTAAAAGTTTTACTAAACTCTCCATCAGTAAGAATATCCATTTCATCCCTGATCCTTGTAGAGCAATTGTCGTAAAAATGATCATAAAGGTAAATGCGATTTTCAGCTTTTACATCGTTTTCAAGAAATCTTATAATTTTAAGCTTATTTTCCGGCGGAACATTTAATGTATATATCGTGACATCTCTGTTTTGATGTTTACAGCTTTTTAGATGATAGCTTGCTCTACTTGATATTTTTAAAAAATAAAGCCTTCCCATAACAAAATTTCTAACAAAGTTTTCTTCGTTAAAAGAGAAGTTTCCATAGTCATAACTTCGGCCGTTTCCGGTTTCAGAGTCTTCAACTATTATAGAAATATGTCCCCACCAT
>JAQQAK010000103.1 GCA_028527945.1 Spirochaetaceae bacterium | reverse complement strand
GGGCTGAATCAGAGGCTGGAAAAGCTTTTTTACCTCAGTTAGAAACTGATTTTACTTCTTCCAAAATACCTGTAACAATAGCTTCAGATCTTGGTGAAGCAAGATGGAGAAAGCTTCTTTGGAATATTCCCTATAACGGCCTTTCTGTTGTTCTTGAGTCTGACACCAAGGAGCTTATGGAAAGTGATTCATCCAGGCAAATTTTGAAAAAACTTATGATAGAGGTTGTTGAGGCTGCTAATGCTTGCGGATATTCAATCAAAGACGAAGAGGTTGATAATATGCTGAAATATACTGATGGTATGACTCCTTATGAGCCAAGTATGAAACTTGATCATAATTTTAAACGCCCTATGGAGATTGAGTATATGTACCGTAAGCCTATTTCTGCTGCTGAAAAAAATGGATACAAGATGGAATATACAACTATGTTATGCAGACAGCTTGAATTTATTAATAGCAAAAATATTCCCAAAAAATAATTCTTTAAAATTTGATTTCAGTATTCGCATTTTCTAATATTCAATAGAGAGGTGCGAATATGGAATTGAAAGCTATATTATCTGAAAACAAAGTTGTTAAAAAAACAATCTTGTTAACTTCAATTTACCCCATGGGAGTTGTTATTATTTTAGCTCCATATTGTTATTCTGCCGGATTATTCTCGTTTGAAGAGCTTTTTTCTATTCTTGGTAATCCTGTAATATTAAGTATAGCTATACTAATTGCTATATTAGGCGGTTTGTTACAATTTATGACCTGGAATAAATTTCATAAAAAAATAGAAGTAAAAAATGTTTCAAAAATAACCGCAAACGATTTAAATAAATGTCTGAACACTATTTTGCTTAATGCGGTTTCTATTATTGTTTTGCAAATAGTAGTTACTATTGTTATATTTTTTGTTTTTCTGGATTTAGAATATCCGCAGTGGTATTATTATGTTGTCCCACTAATGCTTTCATTTGCTGCTATGACAGGGCCAGTATTGTTTTCATTTATACAAGCTGATACTTCAAGATATTTTAGAACTTTTTATAAAGATTCAAAACCTTTTTATAGTTTATCACATAAAATGCTTGGGCTTGTTGCTGCTATGACTATAGGAACTGTTGTAATGTTGATTACAATAAATAATATTGCAGATAAAGCTGGAGAAATAGGGAGGGTTGTTCCTATTCCTATGATTTTTACCAATCTTGGTGCTGGAGTTTTATGCGTTGTTCTTGAACTCTTTATTTTATCCCGTTTAAAAAAATCCATTATTACTCCTATAAAGCAGCTTGTACATGTTTTTAAACTTGCTGTTGAAGGTGATTTTACAGTTAATATTCCTGTTACCACTTCTGATGAGGTTTCTGAGTTAGCTGTTACTGCTAATATCTTTTTTACGAGTTTTAAAGACATAATTTTGCAAATGAATGGTGCTACATCAAGTCTTAGTACAAATAAGAATAGTCTGAATTCAAAGGTACATGAATTAATATTATCTGTTGAACAGATAAACTCCAACATAGCACAGACAAATGATCAGATGAGTGAGCATAATAATAATGTTATAGAAACAAGCGCGGCTGTTGAACAGCTTGCAAGAAATATAAATGCTTTGGGTGAAAATATAGATAATCAGAATAAAAAAATTGATGAGGGTGGCAATTCTGTAAATAATATGCTTACAGCTAATGATGAATTAGAAAAATTGACTGCTGAAAGTAAAGATACTGTGAACGCTCTTGTTAATATATCGAATAATAATATGGCTGGTTTAAAGACGATGGCTGAGAAGGTGAGTGATATTCTTCAAAGTTCCACAATGTTGAAAGACGCAAATAAGCTCATAGCTAAGATAGCTGCCAGAACAAATATGCTTGCAATGAACGCGGCTATTGAGGCCGCTCATGCCGGAGATGCCGGCTTGGGTTTTTCTGTTGTAGCTGATGAAATAAGAACTTTAGCTGAGACTTCAACTCAACAGTCCAGAACCATTAGCGAAAGTCTTGTTTTTATAAGTAAATCTATAGAGAGTTTAAGCTCTGTTTCTGAAGATGTTCAGGATGGCTTTGTTTCAATGATGCAGGATATAGATAATGTTGATAATATGAATACAAAGGTTGCTGAGTTTATGGTGCGAATGGGAGAGCTCGGTTCTCTTGTTTCTAATTCACTTGTGTCTATGAAAGCCATGGCTGATAACGTTTTAGCTGGAAGTAATGAAATGCGAATCGGAAATCAGTCAATAGTTACAGCTGTTACTAATATGAATGATATAAGTCACAAGGTAACAGGCGCTGTAGCAGAAATAGCACAAGGAATTGATATGATGAATAATTTTACATCAGAAGTTGAAAATCAGAATACTGCTACAGATGATACTATTCAAACTCTGAGGGGAATAGTTTCCAGATTTAAAATAGAAGAGAATATGAATAATCTTGTTCAGCTTTAGTTCTTTCTCAGTAAAATACGTTTTGTTTGAAGAGCTTTTTTAAGAAATTATATAATTATTGAGTATATGCTGCCATGGTGTATACTCAATTAAGTTTTTGCAATTTAGCCTGCGGGGGATGAACAGCAGGCAAGGTAATAAATTTTAAAGAATCTTACCGGTAGGAGACATGTTGTCTGCCTTGTTCTCTCTACAGTGGCTGTTTTGGGGATTTCATTCATCTCTTCATTATCATGGTTTCTTGTTTTTTCTTTGCTGCTTGGGGTAGGCTCAGGTTCTGTTGGAATTTGTTTTATTTTTTATATTGTTCAGAGTATAAATTTAGGAAAGATAAAACGATTGTATTATTTTTTTAGAATAGGGAATATTGTCTCTGTTGTTCTTGTATTTGTATTTCTTAAATATGACTTTTCCTGGCAGCTCTCTTATAGAATTATTGGAATATTTCAGATATGCCTTTTAATAATAATATTGATTGTATCAACTCTGTATTTTAATAAAATACGAATAAATTGGGTCTATGACGCTGTAGAGAAAGAAGATCGGACTGAAGTTCCAATTATATCTGGTTCTGAAATAGAAGGAGTAATTATAGTTCTTTTAATGTTCTCTCTATATTGTGCGTTAGAATCAACCATAGGACTTTGGGGGTGACCTCACCCCTAAGTTCGACCATTTATAAGATTAGTTTTCTGCCTGTTTAGTATAT
>JAQQAK010000102.1 GCA_028527945.1 Spirochaetaceae bacterium | reverse complement strand
TTATACTAAGGAATTCATTATGGAAAGAAAGATTGGATTAGAAATCAGAACGTTAAATAATTCTATAAAACGTCATCTTGATTTTTCTTCCCACAAGAATGAAATAGAGAAAATTACTGGTAATAACGGATGGATTATTGGATATGTTGGTGAAAATATAGAAAAGGGCAAAGATATTTTTCAGAAGGATATTGAAGAACATTTTGATCTTACAAGATCTACAGTGTCTAATGTTTTAACCAAAATGGAAAAGAAAGAACTTATAAAAAGACTTCCTGTAGAACAGGACAGAAGGCTTAGAAAGATTGTTCTTACACCAAAGGCTGAGAAACTTCAATCACTTATGAAGAATGATATAGATGATATGGAGGCTTTAATTGTTAAAGATTTTTCCATAGATGAAATAGACCAATTACATGGTTATCTTGAACGGATTAAAAAGAATATATCTTAGGATCATATGAAAATAATCATATTTGCAAGATAACTTTTTACAAGAATAATTACGGAGAAATTTATGATAAAAACATTATTATCCTGTGTGAGGGAATATAAAAAAGATTCTATACTTACACCGGTTTATGTTGTAGTTGAATCGCTATTAGAGGTTTTAATACCTACCTTAATGGCCGCATTAATTGATTACGGTATTATGGGAAAAAATATGGGGAACGTTTTAAAGATTGGCGGCGTTCTAATAATATGTTCAATAATTTCTTTACTAGCAGGATTTTTAGCTGGAAGAAGTGCTGCTATCGCGGCATCAGGTTTTGCAAAGAATTTGAGACGTGATATGTACTACAATGTACAAAAATTCTCGTTTTCAAATATTGACAAGTTTTCTACTGCCAGCCTTGTTACACGTTTGACAACTGATGTCACCAATTTACAAAACTCATACATGATGATTATCAGATTGGCTGTCAGAAGTCCTCTGATGATGATTTTTGCGCTTATTATGGTTTTCAGGATTAATAAAGAAATATCTTTGATCTTTCTTATAATTATCCCACTGCTTTTCATAGCCCTTATTTTAATTGTGACACGTGTTCATCCCGTTTTTGTCAGAGTTTTTAAGACTTACGATAAGCTTAATGGAGTAACACAGGAAAACCTTAGAGGAATCAGAGTTGTAAAAACTTTTACCAGAGAAGAGCATGAAGTTGGAAAGTTTAGTAAGATTTCGCAAATGATATTTAAGGATTTTTCCAAAGCAGAAAAAGTTCTTGCCCTTAATATGCCTATTATGCAGTTTAGTATTTATGCCGCAATGATTATGATCTCGTGGTTAGGTGCAAAGGCTATTGTCGCAAGCGGAAACAATCCCGCAATAGGATTATCTACAGGGGACTTAACAGGTTTTATAACATACACTATGCAGATTCTTATGAGTTTGATGATGCTCTCAATGGTTTTTGCAATGATTATAATTTCAAGAGCATCAGCGGAGCGAATTACTGAAGTGTTAAGAGAACATACTGATCTTGAAAATTGTGAAGATCCAATTTTTGAGGTAAAAAATGGGGCAATTGATTTTGAAAATGTAACTTTTCAGTATTCAAGTAAGAATGAAAAACCTGTACTTGATTGTATAAATTTGTCAATCAACTCAGGAGAAACTGTCGGTGTAATTGGCGGGACGGGCTCTTCAAAATCAAGTTTTGTTCAACTCATCCCCAGGTTGTATGATGTTGTTCAGGGACAGGTTAGGGTTGGTGGAAAAGACGTGAGAACCTATGATATAGAAACTTTGCGTAATCAGGTTGCTATGGTTCTTCAGAAAAATGTTCTTTTTTCAGGGACGATTAAAGAAAACCTTCTCTGGGGTGATGAAAATGCAACTGATGAAGATATTGTAAGGGTTTGTAAATTTGCACAGGCAGATACATTCATTCAGGATTTTCCGGATAAATATAATACTTATTTAGAGCAGGGGGGCAGTAATGTCTCTGGAGGACAAAAGCAACGTCTTTGTATTGCACGTGCTCTTCTTAAGAAACCTAAAATACTGATTCTTGATGACTCTACCAGCGCTGTTGATACAAAAACAGATTCTGAAATAAGGCGCGCTTTTAAAGAAGAGATACCTGATACTACTAAAATTATTATTGCTCAGAGAATAAACTCAGTTAAAGATGCTGATAAAATTGTAGTTCTTGATGATGGAAAAATAAATGCAGTAGGTACGCATGACGAGCTTCTTCAAAATTGTGAGATTTACAAGGAAGTTTTCGATTCACAGAATAAAGGAAATTCAATTAATGGCTAATTCAGATAAAAATAAAAATATTGGCAAGAAGAAAGGCGGGCAGTTTAAAAAAGGGACTGTTAAAAGATTGTTGTCTTTCATGAAAGAATACAGATTTAAACTTGTTATTGTTGTTATCTGTATTTTCTTAAGTTCAGCTGCGAGCGCTATTGGAGCTCTTTTTTTGCAGGCTCTTATAGATGATTATATTATTCCATTGATTGGGCAAAATGAGCCTGATTTTACACACTTATTAATGATTCTTATTGTTATGGGATGTGTATATTTGACTGGTGTTTTAAGCTCGTTTTTGTATAACAGAATAATGGTTGTAATTGCTCAGGGCACTCTGAAAAAAGTTCGCGATAAAATGTTTGAACATATGCAGTCACTACCTCTGAAATATTTTGATACACATACTCATGGTGATGTAATGAGCTATTATACGAATGATACTGATACATTACGTCAAATGCTTGGTCAAAGTCTTCCTCAGGCAATAGCAGCAATTATGACTATCATAACTGTTTTTATTTCAATGCTCTATCTAAGTTTCTGGTTATCGATTTTTGTAGTAATATTTTCTTTTGTTCTTATAAAATTGATAAAATTTCTTATAGGAAAGAGCGGCTCTTATTTTGTTCAGCAGCAGCAATCGCTTGGTGATGTTGATGGTTATATTGAAGAGATGATTAACGGTCAGAAAGTAGTCAAGGTTTTTTGCCATGAAGAAGAGGCCAAACATAATTTTGATAAGAAGAATGAGAAGCTTTGTTATAGTTCTACCCAGGCTAATAAGTTTGGAAATGTTACAATGCCGATTGTAGGAAACATGGGATATGTTTTATATGTCCTTCTTGCAATTGTTGGTGGAGGCGCTGCAATTGCCGGTGTCAAGAATGCTGGGTTTTCAGGTTTTGGTGTTTTAACTCTTGGTACTATCGTATCGTTTCTGACATTATCCAGAAGTTTTATTATGCCAATAGGGCAGGTCTCAATGCAGTTTAATATGGTTATAATGGCTCTTGCTGGAGCTTCACGTATTTTTGATTTTCTTGATGAAAAGCCTGAAGCAGATGAAGGCTATGTTTCACTTGTCAATGCCAAGAATGAAGATGGAAAAATTACTGAATGTGCTGAACGTACTGAACATTGGGCCTGGAAGCATCCTCATGGAGACGGCTCTTTGACTTATACAGAAATGCAGGGTCGTATTGTTTTTGAAAATGTTGATTTTAGCTATGAAGAAGGAAAACCTGTTTTGAAGGATATTTCTCTTATAGCTGAGCCGGGGCAAAAGGTCGCGCTTGTCGGTTCTACCGGAGCCGGAAAAACTACTATAACCAATCTTATTAATCGGTTTTATGATATAGATTCCGGAAAAATTAGGTATGATGACATAAATATAAACAAGATTAAAAAGCCTGCGTTAAGGCGATCTCTTGGAATCGTTTTACAGGATGTTAATCTTTTTACAGGTAGTGTTCTGGATAATATTAGATATGGAAGACTTGATGCTACAGATGAGGAATGTATAGAAGCTGCAAAACTTTCAAATGCTGACAGTTTTATCCATATGCTTCCTGATGGTTATAATACCATTCTTGAGGGTGACGGCAGCGGGCTTTCTCAGGGGCAGCGTCAGCTTATTTCTATTGCCCGTGCGGCGGTTGCTGATCCTCCAGTTATGATTCTTGATGAAGCTACATCTTCAATTGATACAAGAACAGAGTCAATCGTTCAGGCAGGAATGGATGCCCTTATGCATGGTAGAACAGTATTTGTAATAGCTCATCGTTTATCGACGATACGAAATTCAGATATCATAATGGTCATTGAGCAGGGACGTATCATTGAAAAGGGTAGTCATGATGAGCTCATAGAGCAAAAAGGAAAATATTATCAACTCTATACAGGCGCATTTGAGCTTAAATGAAATAAAGCTTTAGAGAGCATCTTGTGGCCTTATTGATAGGCTATGTTTTCAGAGACTTTGAGCCTTATTGGCTCAAAGTTTTTCAAATTACCTTATAATATGAAAAAATAATTTTTCCATTTTTTTTGTTTGCTTTTTAAAATCTTTTACAATAAGATTATTATA